>DJFR01000133.1:0-64971 GCA_002432545.1 Flammeovirgaceae bacterium UBA5867
GATAAGGATTGAGGGATGATAATGAATATACCGAGTTTTGATAGACAATTAATTTTTATACTATTTCTTTCTTTGGGAGTAAGCTTCTATTTGTGGAAGTTCAATGAACCAGTAAATGATTATTCTTTATTTACTATTAAAGGTGTATTGAAGGAGGAACCCTATTGGAGTTCAACCGGAGGTGATTTTACTTATGAATATGTGAAGATTAGTTTAATCGATGGAAACCATTTTGATTTAAGAAATTGTGCATATAAAGCGGCAAATCTTGATAAGATACATCAATTAATAGCCGGTGATACGATACTATTTCAAGTGGACAGCTTATTTGTCGATAAGAAGGAACATTATGTTTTTTCTCTTCGCTCTAATAAGAATGGAAATATATTACTCGTAGAAGATTTAAACAGATGCGAGCTCAATAGATGGACGGTGACATTTTATATAGCAATAATCATTTTGGGGTGGCTATTACTTAGGTTAATCATTAGACTTATTAAACGTTTTTATAACTTTTCTTGAGGCGGTGCTTACGATGATTTCTGTANNCGCAAGTTTAGCGAAGCGTAACTTTGGGGCGATGTTGTCTCAAGTTTCCAACTTGAGATTCTATAACAGAGTTACTGTTGTAATCAGGAGAAATATCCATTTGAAGACATTACTTTCAAGAATAAGACCGGACACAAGAAGAAGATTGAAATCAAACGGCTATATGTAATTTTTGTTGATGATGGAAAAGCTTATTTCAGATTGTGAAAATACCTTTAATGAATTGTCTCGATTCTCGATTGATATTTTGTCATTAGCGAATCCTGTTATCGATGACAGGCTTGAAGTGTTTGAGAAGGAAGTTGGATATAATTTGCCTTTTGACTTTAAGTTCTTTTTGAAAAGATCAAATGGTTTTTCGTTGCAGGGAGTAGAGGTTTTCGGGCTTGGGTCTGAATTTAGGGATTCGTCTCTTGATGCTATATATGACTTTGAGCATTGGAAGGTATACAATAAAATGCCCTTGTGTTTTTTACCATTTTCGAACGATGGTCGTGGAAACCACTATTGTTTGGACTTGGCTCGTTTGAACGAAGAGATTTGTCCTGTTGTATTTTGGCAACATGATTATGACTATACATCACTTGATGAAGTCGAAACGTGCAATGATAGTTTTGTTTCGTGGGTTAACGAAGTAATAATTACGTGGACTCTTGAAAGTTATAACTATGATGGTACACAGAAGTATATAGCATAGGTTACGCCACGAAGTTATCACTTAGCTTTTGCAGGAAGGCCCAGTAAATATATTTTTTTCGATTTACTTTTAATCGTTCCTTTTTCCCACCGATAGTCGTCAGAAGATAATCCTTCAAGAAGAGTGTCCAGGTCTTTTAGTGTATAGGTCCGCGCGTTGGACACGGCACCATCCCATGCAAAAGTCAGCGGAATAATCGGGATCAGGTACGTGAAGANNAAAATTTAAGGGCAGAGCAATCCACCACAACAGTATAGGAAAGCTATTGTCGCTTATCTCGAAGATGCATATCGGTTGTTTACTTTCTTTTGCATTTACCAGTATGTTTCTTGCCGTGTCTGGCTTCATGTGATGGAAGCTGCAAATCATTGTTCTGATACCTTTTAAATTCTGAGGCACTTGAGTCGCATCAACCGGTTCGGTTAAATAGCGTATACCATTACTGTTAAATTTGGTTGCCAGATTTTTATCAGGGTATAAATCGGTTAAGGTCAGCGATAAATTCTTTACATGGTATTGTTCCTTTAATAAGGTAGTAACCTCTGGCATAGGACCACCACTTCCCGAACATAAATCTATAATGGATGTAGTATCAGAATAGTCAAACGTCTGGTTGATCAGTTGTGCAATATCTTTTTTGGTGTCCAAAAGTTTATGCATAACGGAGAGGAGTCTGGTTAAACTCGCCCGTATCTCGGTTGGAAACCACGACAAATCTTCAAACTCAAACAGGTGTATTCTTTTCAATTTCATAGCGTGACAACTTTGGGTATCGGTAGTATATTTTAATTAAGGAGTAGTTTTTCTCTTGAATATACAAATTGTTTTGCCTGTTGGTATTCTTCTTACCAAAACAAAAACTGGTGACCTTCATAGGCGGATCAATTTGTACTTATCGCAATAGCCGATAAAAAGCAAAAGGTATAACGAACAATATCAATGGCACAAGTGACCACAGATTGCCTGATCCCAAATTATAGGCAGCCAGCATTTCTGCTAGCGACAAATGGCTCACGAAGTGACCCATCGCCATTTCAAATAACACCGTGAGCAATGCCCAACACGTACCTGTTAACCATGCATCGTTAGCAGATTTGATGGATAGCTTTTTATAAATGATTGCTATGTATACTATCAATACAAGTATTAATGTTAGCGTTGACACCTGGTGTGCTCTGAAATTGCTGAAGTATTGAAGTAGAAAGAACTGACGAAGCACACCGTTGGCAATACCTATAAATGGCATGGGGAGCCAGGCGATAACTGTTCTTGTAATGTCCATTGGATACTGAAGTATATACTTCAAGTTAGCAGTAGTGATTTTACCTGGTGCTGATTGACGGCAGGGAAGAGGATGATATAAATCATCTATAGCTGTCGCAAGTTTAGCGAAGCGTAACTTGTGACGATGTTGTCTCAAGTTTCTAACTTGAGATTCTGTAACGGAATTAGATATACAAGTTAACAATAGTGATTTGCAGATAGAGCCGGTGTATAAATCAGCGTGGCTCGTGCCCTAAACTCGCAATAGGGATAGNNTGTAAAAAAACAAAGGGACTATACAGTCCCCTCGTTTCAATTTGCAACCTGTAATTGCTATGTGATTACTTTTTAAGTATCAATGTAGAAGGTGCATCGGCCAGGGACTTGTTTTTGGACTGCACCATTTTTGTCCAGGTAGAGATACTGATAATGAGTAAATCTGTTGACTGGAAATTATCCGGTTTGATTTCGGTGGCAGATACCAGCGAAATGTGATTCGGTGCAATCAATTCAATCTGACGGATTTTTTCTTTTATAGCCGCGTTCCCTTTTAATGCAGCCGCAAGTTCTACAATAATTATCTGCGATTGATTGTTGGAGATAAAACGTTGTACATACTCTAGCAGAAATGCATCGTCAATTCCGCCAATGGTAACGAGAATGCGATCGGCAGTGTTAAAATCTTTATCGATAAATACGCCTACCGGTACATCGGCTTTATCAAGTATAGTGCTTGTTCGCAGATCGAGTGCAGAGTCGGGGAGACCGGTGTCCAGGCCTGCATGCTTGTCAAAGAATTTATCGGGATGAAATATACGCGTGGTAAAGCCAAGTATATTTCCGAGTAACGTTCCCTGGTATATAGATTTACCGACACCGATCAGCAATAAATCATAATTACCTTTGTTAGCAATTTCAGCAATGTCAGACTCCAGATCGGCTGTTGCCTTGAACATGGTATTTACTCTGCGGTTTAATTGTCGTGACTCTTCCAGAACGGGCAAAAAACTTTCCCGTTCGTACTCTTCCATGTTATAGTGATGCAAGTCGTTTGTTGGCGACAGGTGCATGGTGGTAAGTTCGGAACTTCCGTTGAGTTGTTTGGTAAAGCTATGCGCCACACGCAACAATGTGCGGCCGGTATCCGGATTGGCAAACGAGATAAGAACTTTATATAGTCCGGGGTCAATTACCTGGGCGGGAGTCGCAGTGTTTTTGTCTTTAAAGAAGTGATTGATAAGATCGAGCGCAGGGCCCGTCATCATAGTAGTAACCAGTGCCATAATAACCATCATCGCAAATACTTCAGGCGTTAGTACACCGAGATCGTACCCTATATTTAGCACCACGAGTTCCATAAGTCCGCGCGTGTTCATCAGTGCTCCTATAGCCAGACTGTCTTTCCAGCTTTGCCCGACAAACTTGGCAGCAATGGCGCTTCCTACAAATTTACCGGTAACCGCTACTACGATAATGATACCGCATGTTACCCACAGCGATGGTTCGTTAAGCAAACCGATTTGTGTACGAAGACCGGTGAACACGAAGAAGAGCGGGAGTAATAATACAACCGAAACGTCTTCTACTTTTTCGATAAATATATTTCTGAATTTGGCATTTTCGGGTATAATAGCTCCCGTCATAAAGGCACCGAACAACGCATGTATACCGATGAGTTCGGTAACATACGAAGAAAGTATAAGCGTGATAAAAAATATAGCTACGATGGGCTGACTTAAATTTTCACGTGATGTGTGCAGGTCGCCAATGCGTTTCAGGAATGGTCTCACGACTTTCAGCATTACAAATACATAGCCAACCGCCATGAGTATAATAAACAGTGAGCTGCCAAATGAACCGGCTTTTACAATGGCAATAACGGCTGCGAGTATACACCATGCGGTAATATCATCAGCTGCAGCGCATGTTATTACGATGGTACCGAGTTTTGTTTTTTGTATGCCGCGTTCCTGTACGATGCGTGCGAGCACCGGGAATGCAGTTATACTCATGGCAATACCCATGAACAGCGCGAACGAAGTAAAGTTTATACTCTGCGGTGCGAATGTCTCATACGTAAAGTATGCAAAGCCTACACCTAGTGCGAATGGGACAATGATACTGGCGTGACTCACCACAACAGCATCGTGCGCTTTATTGCGCAGCACCGTTAAGTCGAGTTCCATACCAATAACAAACATGAACAGGATCAAACCGATCTGGCTGAGAAGCTGAAGATTTCCCAATGACTGAGCCGGAAAAAGTGAAGCTGCAAAGTCGGGGAAATATAGTGCGAGTAACGATGGACCGAGTACTATACCGGCAATCACTTCTCCTACTACGGCTGGTTGTCGTATTTTTTTAGCAAGGTAGCCGAAGAACCGGGCTGCTATAATAATGGCAACGATCTGTCCTAACAGTATAGCCAGCGGATGTTTGAAGCTGTGTTGTAAGCCATGAATAAAGTCTGCCCAATAGTTACTGTCGGTAGAAGAAGTTGCAATGTGTCGTGTTGCTTCCAGTTGCGAAGTGCCGGTTTGCAAGATGAAGTAAATGAAGGATGTAAATGCACCGATCACCAATACATAGAAGGTGATCTTCTTTGTGTTGTTAACGGGCGTACTCTCTTGCATAAATATTTTAGTTTATAGCAGGCGTACAAATCGATGTGACGTGGCAGACTGCTCAATTGAAAATGAAACCGGGCGCAATTTAGAGAATGATGGAAAAGTAGTGCAGACGGTGTTGCAAATATGTAACAAGACCGGAAAAATCTGCAATGAAAAAATCGAGTTGTGAATGTACCCGGGAAGTACTCTCTTGCTTCACGCTTTTTTCTGATATTGTTAAATACTCATAACACCACCTTGAAATACCGATCGGTAGCAAGCAATACGATAGATGCTGCCGAACAATAAAGCGCATCATAAAAATCGTGATAATCGTTGTGCGCGAAATGTACCATGAGGGCACCGACACTGAACGGAAACAGATATAGTATAGCCGCATTCTTTATCTGGTGTATAAATATACCGGCAAGCAATCCGATAAAGCCGATGAGTTCACCATAACCGATGAACAATGTCCACGAGCGATCAAATCCGAAAGCAGCCATGCCCTGCATCATGGGTGGATGTTGAAATATTTTCAGCAAGCTGGCATAGCCAAACAAGTACAGGTAATACGCGTATATAAGCCAGTGAACGATTTGAATGATCATGTGTTGTTTCTTTCAGACAAAAGTATATATCGGGCGCCTAGGCGGGAATACCCTGAACAGAAAGTAGGTTACACACAAAATTGTTAGTATGAGAAAATTTACATCAACCAATACAGTTAACAAGTCGCTGCTGGAAACAACGTGCGGCATGGCATATACNNGAAAAATGAGATATAAAGAATTAGCCATGCGGCTTCCCGGTATATCTGATCGTATGCTGGTGATGCAACTAAAAGAACTGGAACGTGACGGTCTGATTATAAAGCAGACCTTTGCACAGGTTCCTCCACGGGTAGAATACGAACTTTCCGATAAAGGAAAATCCCTGCACACCGTGCTGCGCGCGATGTCGGATTGGGGAGATGTACAGATAACAGAAACAGAGAGGTCATGCGAACCGCACTGAGCTTTACAATGCAACTTCGCGACTGTAGAAATTTCGTTGTTGTTGAACGCTATTTGAAAATATTGCTATCGGCCACCATCTTTTTGTATTCGGGCAGAATTTTATCGTAAAGCGCTTCGTCCGCTCGCTTCAATGTATTCATTAACCCGCCAATACCGGAATCTTTCAGCGACACACGCTGATGCCTGATGTCGTCCATTTTCTTCCGGATCGTTCCTTCCAGTTTGAGCAGTTCTCGTTCGGTCATTTTAAAATTTGTCTTTGTATCACAAAAATAAGGTAAAGATTCAAACTCGTCATGAGCAATGGTGAATGTGCGTTGTATGTGCTCACTATCAATAAGATATACATCGTCCACCAATATGTCTGGGAGTGCCAACCATTTTGTCAAGGGGTTATGCATGTTATTGAGCGGACGTTCTGCTAAAGTTGCCATCATAAAATTAAAAAATATGGCGCAGTTTGTTTCGTTTGATCCTGCCGTTAAAGTGATCGGGCAGTCGATGTTATTATTTGCCAATGCGATGGATTTTGGAAGAGAAGAGCGGATTGAGATTCTTGACAGACATGGCTTGACTAACCTGGATGAAAATGGATGGTATGATCTACAAAAGTGTCTTAATGCTTTTAAAGAACTTTCAGAAGGAGTATGGGCCTCTACATTGTTTATTATTGGAAAAGAAATTCCGGCCAAGGCCAAGTTCCCTCCGCAGATTGATACTATAGAGAAGGCATTGTATAGTATAAACATTGCCTACCACATGAATCATTCGGAAGGTGATATCGGGAGCTATGATGTTACCGAGTTTGATGTCGTAAAAAGAAAAGCAGTGATGGTATGCCGTAATCCTTATCCCAGTGATTTTGATCGGGGTATACTTATTGCGATGGTAGATCGTTTTAAACCCGAAGATTCTGCAGGCAGTGAGGTGTTGCTGGATCTTTCAAAAGAATCCAGGCTCAACGGAGCAGACAGTTGCACGTATCTTATTTCCTGGTAACTAACATCAGCGTTAAATGAAGAGCCCTCTTCTGAAATTCATTCGGAAGAGGGCTCTTTGCGCTTATCAATATATAGTGTGATGTCGCGGATATATAGCGTTAGACTAAATTTAGTTTGCCGAGCTCGTTGCAGAGCTCTATATTTTTGAGCGTTCCGCTTTTACGTTTTTCATCCGAGTTGAAGTCTACGGCCAGGTAATGCGTGCAGCGATCAATGGCAGCACGATCGCGCTCCTGGTCGGATCTAAAATTGCCGATCAACTTCCATTCACTCACACGGGTTTTAAAGCGGTCGGGTGAATAACGGGGTTTTTCCCCAACATGATAGACGGTGACATTTGGCGTGAGGGTTTTAAGAAATTCCAACGCGAGGGGTATCTACCCCTCTGAAATCGCCTATTAAAAAATGTACTTCAGGATTGTTGACCACCTGAAGCAAGGGAGTTTCGTAATGCGTTCTGAAATCTGAGAAACTGGTATTGCCGTTACCGAAAATATAGATATACATACTGAGTCTGGCATTAAGGGTAATTTCGTTGTTAACTTATAATTATACAGGATATAGAAAGAATGTAAGCGAAGAACGCAGATTTGCAGGCGAAGGTTTTGAAAAGCAGGAATAATGAAAGTTTAACGTCTTTGAAACAGAGAGATGAGCAAACAGAACGCGAACAATTGTTAAGGGCTACCGATTTTTTAAACCGCAACGGCCTGTATGGTGGTTTTGACGCAGGAATTATATATTTCTGAAACGCAGGCATTGAAACACGCAACACTATTTTGTAACTTCATGCAAGCCAAACAACCAGAACCTATGAGAAATCTGTACCTATATATTTCAGTATATCCCGGTTTTCCACATCCTGTCGTTATTCATAAAGAATAATTTCCATATTTTTAATTTTATTCATCTGCGAAAATCTGTTCCGATCGTTATGGGGACTTGTTTCATGCAGATAAATTTTTTTTGTTAACGATAGACAGAGAGGCTCGTGGTATATATACATTTCTTCATATATAATTTCCGGAAGAATACAGCGGTACGAAACGTATTGGCTTGTATAATATTTCTGTTACTGGTTGCTGACGGTGCCCTTGCGCAGTATACCAACCTGAAGTTTGAAAATCTTTCTACTGCCGATGGACTTTCGAGCAGTACATGTGTAGATATATTCCAGGATCGCGATGGCTTTCTGTGGTTCGGTACGATTGATGGTTTGAATAAATATGATGGATATGAATTTACCGTATACCGGTCAGACGTAAACGATCCGTTTTCCATCAGCAGCAATCGCATTAACGCTATTACAGAAGATAACCAGGGGCGGCTCTGGATTGGTACAGGAAATGGTCTGAATGCGTTCGATAAAAACTCGGAACGATTCTTTCGGATGAATGCCGATGCCGGTAATCCCCGTTCCATCAGTCACGATGTAGTATATGATCTGCTGTTTGATGAATCGAAAAATATACTCTGGATGGCCACAAAGGGCGGTGTGAATAAACTCTCCCTGGAGAATGCCGACCTTACGCATCCGCGTGCACTGGTCTTTGGACATTATACGCATAATCGCCAGGACGCAGCCACGATAGACTCCAACGAAGTAACGGGTATATTACGCGACCACGATAATCGCATCTGGCTGGTAACTGCGGGGCGAAACCTGAATTACTACGATGCCACGAAGGATAAATTTGTGCGTATACCCGTGAGTATAGCTAACCCGGACGAACTCGATCATATACCCAAGCAAATTCTCATCGACAACGAAGGCGATTTCTGGATTGGCAACAACCTTGCGAAGATGATCGTGTGGAAACGAAAGGAGAATATATTTCAACTGATGTCGTTTGACAACGCTACCATTCCCATCTTCGATATATACCAGGACAAACGCGGTACCGTATGGGTGGCTACGGATGGCCACGGACTATATTTTGTTGATAAGAAAAAAGGAATCACCGATCACCTCGAGCATAATCCATCCAATCCGTTTTCGATTTCCAATAACCAGCCTTCGCGCATACTGGAAGATAACAACGGTATAATATGGCTGGCAACCTATAACACTGGCGTAAACAAAATCGCGTTGTCCAAATCAGACTTCGGACATTTCTTTCACCAGGAAGGGAACAGCAATAGTCTGAGTCATAAAATTGCGCAGTCCATTATACAGGATCGAAACGGCATAATCTGGATTGGTACGGATGGAGGCGGATTAAATCGATTTGATGAAAAGAGTAATTCCTTTAAACGCTATCGCCATATACCCGGCAACGCCAGCACATTAAGTTCAGACAAGATCATCTATATATCCGAAGCGCACGATGGTGCTATATGGATATGCACCTGGGAGGGCGGCTTGTGTCGTTTCGATCCGGCTACAAACATATTTACCACGTATAAGCATGAGGCAAACAATCCATTCTCCATTGGGCAGAACAGTGTATGGTGTGCTGTGGAAGATCGTGAGCATCGTATATGGTCGGGCACGCAATCGGCAGGTCTTAATGTATATGACGCGGTGTCCAAAGAATTTCATCAATATACCAGTATACCGGGTGACACAACCACATTGGTGAATAACTTTATTATCTCATTGTTTGTTGATTCGAAGCACAGGCTTTTCATCGGTACATCTACCGGCTTGTGCATGACAGATCTGCAGGCTATAAAAAATACGATACCTGGTAAATTAAAGTTCAGACGTTTCAAAGGTGGAAGTTTATATGGAAACCGAATCAACTCCATTACTGAAGACCGACTGGGAAATATATGGGTGGGCTCTGATCTTGGTTTGAATAAACTCGATGCCAGTCTTTCGCTACAGCGAACCTATACCACGAAAGAAGGTTTACCGAATAATCTGATCACCGGGGTTTGTGAAGACGACCTGGGCAATCTCTGGTTAACATCGAAGAGTGGTTTGTCCAAACTTGATCCGGCTACACACATCTTTAAAAACTTTAACACGCACGATGGTTTGCAGGGAATGGAGTTTCAAAGTAAATCCATCGACAAAGCAAAAGACGGTCGTATACTGATAGGTGGTATAAATGGATTTAATATTTTCGATCCGGCTAAAATCCTGGCCGACTCCACGCGACCGAAAGTATTGATAACCGGTTTTAAAATTCACAACCGTGCAGTAAAAGCATACGACACGTTGAACAAGCGCGTGATACTGCAGCAATCTATCGTTAAGACACATGAACTTACGCTGCGCTATAACGAGGCGTATGTAGCATTTGACTTTCTCGCACTGGATTATGATAACCCGGAGAAGAATAAATATGCCTATCGCATGGCCGGACTTGATGACGACTGGAATTATGTCGGCAATAAACGAAGTGCCACGTATTCGAACCTCGCCCCCGGCAACTATATATTTGAAGTAATGGTTTCAGACGATGAGGTGTGGGACAATGCCTCGAAGGTAGCGCTCACCATTCACGTATTACCGCCACCCTGGAAAACCTGGTGGGCGTATACACTATATATCGTAATACTGGCCATTGCTGTGAGTTTGGGGATGCGTTACTATACACGAAGAGTGCGCGAAGAAAAAGAACATGAAGTCGACCAGATGAAGCTGTTGTTCTTTATTAATGTGTCGCACGAATTTCGTACACCGCTTACGCTCATTCTTAATCCCATTGAAAAAATATTGTCATCGCCGGCCAATGCAGATGAAGTACAATCGTCAGCCCGTATAATTCAACGCAGTGCGCGCAGGTTGTTGAACCTGGTGAACCAGTTACTCGATTTCAGAAAGATGGATTTGGGTAAAGCTCCGCTGGAGACAGTGCAGGCAGATATAGTACAGTTCAGCAAGGATATATTTCTGTTGTTTAACGATCTGGCTGCGATGCGCTCCATCGACTTTCACTTCGAGAGTTCAGTGGATACACTCGCTGTGTGGTTCGATCCGGATAAACTGGAGAAGATCATTACCAACCTGTTGTCGAATGCGCTGAAGTTTACGCAGGAGGGAGGCACGGTAATCTTGCAGGTAGACGTTACCGGAACCTCGAAGCGAAATGAATATGTAGAGCTTCGCGTAAAAGATACCGGTATAGGATTGAAAGAAGATCAGCTCCGGCATGTCTTCGAACGTTTCTTCCATGTGGACAACTCGCGCACGGGAACCGGTATAGGACTACACTTTACCAAAAGCCTGGTAGAACTCCATCATGGCGAAATATTCGTGGACAGTGAATATGGCAAGGGAAGTACATTTACAGTACGCATACCGTTGCACGACAAACGCAATCGCAGCGAACAAAAAGATATACAACGCAATGCACTGGCAAACTATATATATGATAACAACGCCATTCGCTCAACTGAATATGAACTGGCCATTACAGGCAGTGGCGGCAGTGAGGATGATGCGTTGCAGCCGGGTGCCGACCATAAACCTGTGTTGCTTATTGTAGAAGACAATAAAGAGTTGCGCTGGCATTTGAAGAATGAACTTCGTGAGCAGTATAAAATACGCGAAGCTGTTAACGGAGCCGATGGTCTTGAAAAAGTACAGAAGTACTACCCCGACATTATCATCAGTGATATTATGATGCCGGAGATGGACGGTTTTGAACTATGTCGCAAAGTAAAAAGCGAGATTGAGACATGCCATATACCGATAATTCTGTTAACGGCACGCAGCCTGGAAGAAGACCGCATAGAAGGATACCACACCGGTGCAGATGAATATCTGCCGAAGCCCTTCAATATATATGTACTCAAGGCACGTCTGAAAAATTTATTGGAATCGCGTCAGCGTCTCAAAGATAAATTTATGGCGAAAAGCGGCATGGTGCCCGCGCGCGAAGTTACCACCAACACACTCGATGAAATTTTCCTGGATAAAGTAACGAAAATCATCCTCGACAATATCAGCGATCCTGATTTTGCATTGGACGACCTGTTGAAGAAAGTCGGTATAAGCCGTTCGCATTTTTTCCGCAAGATCAGTTCGCTTACCGGTCAAAACCCGAGCAACTTTATTCGTACCGTGCGCCTCAAGTATGCCGCAGAACTGCTCGTGCAACAACAGCACTCTATAAAAGAGATAAGTTTTATGGCAGGCTTCAATTCGTCAGCCTACTTCAGCAAAACATTTCGCGAGCTGTTCGGCAAAACTCCGCAACAATATGTAGAGGAGCAGTGCGGAACCTCGGCTCCTTCCAAATCTTAACAAACGATTTAAAAAATCAATCAATCGATTGAAATTGGCTCATGATTGATCGTCAATGAGTCATAAGTAATCGTCTGCTTTTCAATTCATAGGGATCTTTGGTAAAGCTTTTCTGCGCGCTGTCCATGCCGGGCAACGCAGCAAAAGAGAAACACCCAAACCAAAATTCTAACCTATGAAATCCATCGTCAGCATGCACCTGGTCCTGTCTCAACAAAGACAGCGCGTGCGCAGCAGTCACAGTCCGCCCGTGCATGGCTACACCGCACATGCACAGCATCTCTCGATTACTCCAAGCTCAAAACAACTAAACCAAGTCTATGAATAGATCATTACTTCTACAGTTGGTACCGGTGTGGACAAGGACGACAGGTATACTCCTGATCTTCTTATATAGTGTCTCCGGTATCGTGCAAACCGCAGCAGCGCAACAGGATAGACGTATTTCAGGAGTTGTGTCAGACGACTCTGGTCTTCCTATACCCGGTGTAAACATTCTGGTGAAGGGAACTTCGCAGGGAACTACTACCGACAGTGAAGGTAAATATATACTTGATGTGAAGGATGGCGATGCTGTGCTGGTATTTTCATTCATCGGCTTTAAACCCCAGGAAGTGGCCATTGATAAACGTACTGCTATAGATGTAGCATTGCAACCCGATGCACAGTCGCTGCAGGAAGTGGTGGTAGTAGGATATGGCGAACAGAAAAAAGAAACGTTAACCGGTTCAGTCGCCAGTGTTGATTCAAAGTTATTTCAGGATCGCGGTGTAGTAGCCAATCCGTTGTCTACACTGCAGGGACAAGTGCCCGGTGTTGTGGTAACCAGAACGTCTGCTGCCCCCGGACAGGAAGGATGGAATTTTCAGATCAGGGGTGCCGCGTCAACAAACGGTGCTGATCCGCTGGTAATCGTAGATGGTATACCGCTGGTAAGTTTAAATGCACTCAACTCCATCAACCCGCAGGACATCGATAATATATCTTTTCTGAAAGATGCATCGGCTGCTATATATGGAGCGCGTGCTGCCGGTGGTGTAGTGTTGATCACAACCAAGAAAGCAAAATCNNGGCAAACCGATCATTCAATACAACGGCTCCGTTTCACAAAAGCGTATGGGACTTCAGCCTTCGTTCATCAATGGCGATCAGTACGGACAATACCTGCTGCAAGCTATATCGAACGCGTCAACGGGTGGGGTACCGGACGAAAACTGGATCTGGACAAAATATGCGAGAGCCTGGATCAACCGACCTGCCAGTGGCTATATCGACAAGAACACGCCTGAATATATAGCCGGTGGCGAGACGATTGGCTTCACGGATGTGAAAGACTATACATTCTTTGATACCAATCCCATTGATATGCTCTGGGGAAATGGTCGCGCTATATCCAATCAACACGATTTGAGTCTCTCAGCCCGCAATGATAATTTAGGATACCGGTTGTCATTCGGTTACCTGAATGATGGCAGTATGTTAAAGTGGGGCGAGAACTATAGCAAGCGCTATAACACACGCCTCGCAGTAGACTATACTTTTTCACCCCGACTAAAAATTGAAACCAATATTTCGCTGGAGAAAAACGATGTGGTTGTACCGACACGCCAGGATCAGATCAACTATGGTTCGCAGCCTGGTTTCCCGGTAGCAACGGTTAATGGTAAACCGTATGCATGGGGAACTCAACCGGCACGGAACTGGCTGCTGGAATTAGGCGGAGAGAACAAAACATTTAACAACCGCATTTTCCTCAATACAAAAGTAGAGCTCAACCTCGCGAAAGATCTCAACCTCATATCACAGGTAGGCTATAACTGGGCTGTTACCGATGTACAGACGCAGTATAAATATATATCTGAAATATATAACTATACCGAGACATACCAGTACCAGGCTAACCCGGCACAGTCGCAATCATATTACGACCGCGGTATGATCAAAGATGCATACGTAAATACAAATGCATACCTGGAGTATAAAAAGACATTAGTAAACAACCATAGCGTAGCCGTAGTAGCCGGTACCAACTATGAACGCGAAGACTACAATTACTTCTCAACGCGCACGACATACCTCGCCAGTAACGATGTGCCCGCATTAGGACTTGGCCTGGGTGATAACACTACGCGCTCGAACGGTGAAGTGCGTTACCAATGGGCGATTGCTTCTTTCTTCGGCCGTTTGAATTATGCCTACAAAGAGAAATACCTGTTTGAAGCCAACGCACGTTACGATGGTTCATCCAAGTTCGATCCGGATAACCGCTGGAAATTCTATTCCGGTGTTTCTGCCGGATGGCGTATCTCACAGGAGAATTTCATGCAGAACGTCTCTTTTATTGATGAGCTGAAAATTCGCGGTTCGCGCGGAAGCGTAGGCAACCAGGCGGGCATAGGGTTGTACGACTATATACAATTGATCGACCTTAACAATACAGGCCCTATACTGGGTGGCTATACATCGCGTACGGTTACAGCATCGCCATCGTCCACGCTGGTGAGTGTAAACAGAACGTGGGAGAAAATTGAAAGCAGCAATATAGGTATAGATATAGGTGTATTTAACAACCGCCTGACGGCAACGTTCGATTACTTCTGGAAGAAGAACAAGAACATGTTACTGCCGCAGACAAACCCGGCTGTCTTGGGAGCAACAGCACCCACGGCCAATATAGGTGTGTTGAAAGTATGGGGATGGGAGATGTCGTTGGGATGGAGAGACCGTATCGGAAATATAGCCTATCACCTGGGCGGATCACTTACCGATAACAGCAACAAGCTTGTAAACTATGGTGGTGCCAACGTGGTAACAGCAGGTTTACAGACGATCGAAGGATATCCGTTGAATTCATACTTCGGAGTGAAATATAACGGACGTATTCAGACTGATCAGCAGGCTACTGATTATGCAGCGCTGGTGCCGGGCAGCAGTATACAAAGTATGCCGGGCGCTACACAGATGATCAAGGGTATCAACATGTACCAGGATATAAATGGTGATGGCCGGCTTACCAATGCCGGTGCCAACCAATACCTGCTGGGTAAGAAAGATGCCAATGGAAACCCGATTGCCGATGGAGATATAGTATATCTCGGCAGAAGCGATCCGCGCTATGTGTTTGCCATTAACATGGGATTCGAGTGGAAGAATTTCGATTTCTCGGCTGTGTTCCAGGGTGTAGGACAACGCAATATTTACAGACGTTCGGACTGGAGTACTCCGTTCGGTACAATCTGGCAAGGACACGCTGACTGGTGGGTTGGTAAAACATGGACACCGGAAAATCCGAATGCTGAACTTCCTATACTTACAACAGCTACGAACAAAGGCTTTGGTGGATACGGCTCTTACAACTACCAGATATCCGATTGGTCGATGCAAAACGGAGCATACGTACGCCTGAAAAATATAGTGCTGGGCTATACCATTTCGCAAGACCTTACGAAGAAAATACGCGTGGATAAACTGCGTGTATATGTAGCCGCCAACGATATATGGGAGTGGTCGAAGATCAAAGATGCATGGGATCCTGAACAAACTCCTTTCATCGTAGGAGGAGCGCAGCGATACCCGTTCTACCGCCTGCTGACGTTCGGAGTGAATGCTACATTTTAATGCTAAACAATCAATGAGATGAAAACGCTATATTCAAAATATATCACCATTCTGATGATGGCCATCAGCATCGGTATACCGTTTGGTTGTAACGATGCGTTAGACCTGGAGCCACAGGACAGAGTCTCAGACGCTACATTCTGGAATGACGCTACTCAGTTCAAACTAGCAGCGAATAATTTTTATGGTTACCTGCGTACGTTTGGTAATGGAAACGGTGATGGACATAACGGAAGCGACCTCGGTGCAGACCGTGGTGTATTTGCCCGGGGTACAAACACCATCGTGTCCAACGATGAGAACTATAACAATGCGTACCGCTGGATCCGAAATATAAATTACCTGCTCGCGAAAGCCGTGGAGTTTAAAGACCCGGAGTCTATTAAAGTATATGTAGCCGAAGCCAAATTCTTCAGAGCGTACGTTTACTTTGACAAGCTGCTTACTTCGTATGGTGGTGTTATCCTTATCCGGGATGTACTCTCAACCGTTTCTCCGGAACTCACAGCAGCACGCAGCACCCGCGATGAGACAATTGATTTTATCATTCAGGATCTGGAGGAAGCTATACCGGATCTGCCAGACGAGAGCGCTATAGCAGCTGCTGATAAAGGCCGCGTGAGCAAACAGGCTGCACAGGCATTTTTAGGACGCATCTGCCTCTACGAAGGAACGTGGCAGAAGTATAGAAGCGGAAATTCAAGCCGGTATAACACCATGCTCGATAAAGCCATCAGCAACAGCGATGCCGTTATAACGGCCGGACTACACGCACTGTTCAAACCCGCTGCCCTCGGTGATTCTGCATTGAAATATTTGTTTATACTGGAAAACCAGAAGTCGAACCCGGCAGGCATAACCAAGTCGGCAAACACAGAGTATATATTGTCCGTTCGCTATGAATCCAACAACCTGCTGAAAGTTATACCGGGCCAGATTTCATTCGGAGCACTGGGTGCAGACATGAGTCGTAAGATGGCCGATATGTACTTGTGCAGTGACGGTTTGCCGATCGATAAAACGTCTGTAGCGTTTAGTCGTGCAACACTGAAATCCGAATATCAGAACCGTGACAATCGCATGCGTTACTACATGATGATACCCGGGTATCCCTATTGGCAGAATGCTACGAACTGGCACATCAATTGGGACTGGAGTGCTGCTGATCTCGCCAACGCGCGCCCGGCACATAACCCGTGGAGCAATGACATTACCGGGTATAACAACCAGCAATGGGCAGCAGAACGGCAAGTGCCTAACTCGCAGGAAGGATATGATTACCCGGTAATCCGCCTCGCAGAAGTATACCTGAACTATGCGGAAGCACTATACGAACGCAACGGGGTAATCAGCGATGCAGACCTCGATAAGTCCCTGAACAAAGTACGCAACCGTGTAAACGCTTCGATGCCCAAACTCAGCAATGCATTTGTAGCAGACAACGGACTGGATATGCGCGAGGAGATCAGGCGTGAGCGGGCCATCGAGTTACAAGGCGAAGGTTTTCGCATGGATGACCTGAAGCGCTGGTATATAGCGCACATCGAACTGGTTAAACCATTGCTTGGTGTACGCTGGAAAGGCACTGAGTTCGAAACAAAATATACCAACGCGCCAACGCTCACCGAGGACGGTGATGTATTGGCAGACCCGGTAAGCGAACGAAAATTCTCGGAGAAGAATTACCTCATTCCAATCCCCACAAATCAAATTCAGCTCAATACAAACCTGAAGCAAAATCCGGGGTGGGAGTAATGACCATTTGAAATTCTCCGGTGCGGATAGCATCGGAGAATTTCTATAGCACTGTTATGCAGAAGGATACATCGGCTACGGAGTGGGCAGAAGAACCATAGTTGATAGTCTTTGAGTCATAATTAACAACCCGATCCAGTCAACTTTAAGAATTTTGAACGGCTTTAATCAACGCCAACGCAATGGCTATATGTTTTTTTATACCAGCACACGAAATCCCGGCAATACAATGATTCGTCATACCCGTTTTTTTACACGCTTTGCCCGGGTCATCATTTTGACTTTTATGATCGGGATGATCCAGGGAAGTTTCGCGCAGGATGTAGCATCAACCCGATCACTTTCATCACCGGATGGCAATGTGCATCTGGATTTCTGGCATAAGGGCGATGCCGGTAAGAAGAAGATGTATTACCGGGTGCTATATAAGAACAAACCGGTTATACTGGAGTCTCAATTAAATATCAAACTCGATAATCATATATCCCAACTCGCACTTGCATTGAAGACAGATGTCGGCAACTGGTGTGACGATATGGTGCTGGAGAAAGCAGTCGAGTCCGTAAACGATACGCAATGGAATCCGCTGTACGGAGAAAGAAGCACCGTCAGAGACCACTATAAAGAATTAACACTTCATTTTTATAAAGCAGGTGATCCGCGCTATAGAATGAACCTCATCATTCGGGCGTATAACGAGGGCGTTGCGTTCCGGTATTATTTCCCGGACAATCCCACGGGAGTATATTATCGGATCACTGCGGAAGAAGCGGAATTTACTTTCCCGTCCCATACAGCAGCCTGGTACGAACAGTGGGCACAAGGTCCGTTGAAAGCATTGCCATTGAAAAACTGGCCCGATGAAAGTGAGCGTCCGCTGACGTTGCAGTTGCCTGGCGGTATATATACTTCGCTCGCGGAAGCAGCCATGGTAAATTATGTCCGGACTAAATTTATCCTGAAGCACGATAAACCTGAAACCATTACGACAGCTTTGTATGAACCTGTAGATATGGTTCCGTATTTTTATACACCCTGGCGTGTGATCATAATCGGAGAGAAGCCGGGCGATCTTATTGAAAATAATTTCCTGCTGCTGAATCTCAACGCACCGTCACAGCTCTCCAATACAGAATGGATCAAGCCAGGAAAGATCATTCGCGAAATGACACTAACCAACGAAGGTGCGAAAGCCTGCATCGACTTTGCAGCAGCCCATAACCTTCACTATATACTCTTTGATTGGAAATGGTATGGCCCTGCTTTTACGTTCGACTCGGATGCACGCAAAGTAGCTATCGATCTCGATCTTCAAAACATTATCGCCTATGGAAATAAAAAAGGCATTGGTATATGGCTGTATGTAAACCAGCAGGCACTGGTTAAACAGGATCATGAACTGTTTCCGCTCTATAAAAGCTGGGGAGTGAAAGGTGTGAAGTATGGATTTGTGCAGGTAGGTTCGCACCGCTGGACAACCTGGTTGCACGAGTCTGTACAGCGCGCTGCCGACAACCAGATTATGGTAAATATACATGATGAGTTTCGCACAACCGGGGAACAACGTACGTTTCCCAACATCCTTACTGTGGAAGGTATACGCGGCAACGAAGAGATGCCGGATGCCACGCACAATACTACACTACCCTTTACCCGTGGTATAGCAGGCGCAGGCGATTATACAATCTGTTACTATACAAATCGCATCAAGACAACGCATGCCCATCAACTTGCTCTGGGTGTTGTAAATTATAGTCCGTTGCAAACCTTGTTCTGGTATGATTTACCATCAGACTATAGCGGTGAACCGGAAGTCGAGTTCTTCGAAAAACTGCCGGTAACCTGGGATGAGACTCGCGTACTACAGGGAGAGATAGGGCAGTATATAATTACAGCAAGAAGAAGCGGCAACGATTGGTTCATTGGCGGCATCACAAACAATGATGGCCGTGAAATATCAATTCCGTTAAACTTTCTGTCCGCCAGTCAGAAATATATAGCCAACGTGTATACCGATGATGAATCCGTAAAAACAAAAACGCATGTACGCACGGAGCAGCGAAAAGTAAAGCCTTCAGAAACATTTACCGTAAAACTGAAACCATCGGGTGGTGTGGCGCTATGGATACGCGCGGAAACAGGTAAAGCAACGGGTAAGGATTCGGCAGGTAAATAAACATAGTGTAGTATGAGAGTCGTGGGCGGAAGGACAACAATGTTGAGTATATATGCAGGTGTACTGCTGATGTGTTCTGCATGTTCATCTCGATCTGCTGGCACGGATCAGGACAGACTTTCGCACGCTGATTTTTCAAGAATAGATAAACAGGTTCAGACCTGGATAGACAGCGGTTATTACGATGGCGCATCTATACAGGTTGTAAAGGACGAACAGACTATCCATGAAAAATATTACGGAGACTATACGGCACAAACGCAGGTATATATAGCTTCGGCCGGTAAATGGCTGGCCGCTGCTACAATTGCTGTGGTGGTTGAAGAAGGTCGCCTCGCGTGGAGTGATAACGTTGAAAAGTGGCTGCCGGAATTCAAGGATATAAAAGGACAAGCCACCTTGCAGCAGTTATTATCGCACACTGCGGGCTACCCGGACTATCAACCGGTAACAGCGCATCGGGATGATTACCAATCGCTCGAAGAGGCGGTGAAACATATTGTGAACCTTCCCGCGGATACAATTCCCGGTACTTTATTTCAATACGGAGGTCTTGCTATGCAGGTAGCAGGCCGCATGGCAGAAGTAGCCACCGGAAAGAAATGGGAAGATCTTTTTCAGGAGCGGATAGCCCGGCCGTTGAAAATGAGCAACACACATTTTACCCCGGTAGATACCACCGCTGGCCATAACCCGATGATTGGTGGCGGGGCCCGTTGCACTCTTCATGACTATATACACTTTCTGGAAATGATAGCCGGTAGCGGAGTGTATAAAGGAAAACGTATACTCTCTCCGGAAAGTATTGCCACGATGCAGGCAGATCATGTAAACAATGCGCATGTTCCTGCGGGGCAATATGTAATGAATGCCAGGAGACAAAAGCATACCGGTATATATGGACTCGGTGAGTGGCGGGAGCTTGTAAATGCGAAAGGGGAAGCGATGTTGATAAGCAGTCCGGGATGGGCTGGTGCATACCCATGGATCGACAGGGAAAATAATGTATATGGATTCTTCCTCACGCATGTGAATGTTGAAAAAGCCAATCGAAACAAGTTCTCTTCGTTCTATGCAAGTACCGTGTTGCCAATGATGGTGCGTGATATACTCCGGGGCGATAAGGGCGCTGATCGTGAATTATAGTAGGTGAAATGAAAGTAGTGAAGTATTTATTTTGGACAAGTATATTTCTGGGAACAACAGTTTTGCGCGCGCAGGAACTTATAACGTATCCCGCTCCGAAAGCCGTTATATACTCCATGCACAACGATGATTATACCGTGCGTGTTCGAAAGTCAGGCGGTACGTGGCAGGATTTGTTCGAATATAAAGTGAAGGTAGATATGGATCGCGTGCAGGAAGCTTCCCTGGTACATTTTGATTTTTCCGGAAGCGTTGAAATATCGGTGCGCAAGAATAACGGCAATGTTCAATCAGTGCGGGTACGTCCTGCTATTCATGAAATAGCTCCGTTACAGAATGGAAATGTAATCAGCTTTATCATTACAAAACCAGGAAAACTTTCCGTGGAGTTTGATGGCGATAAACTTCATAACCTGCATGTGTTTGCCAATCCGTTGGAAACGAGTAGACCAAATGTCAATGACAGCAACGTTATGTATTTTGGTCCGGGACTGCATACCCCACCGGACAACAGCAACGGTACGTTCAGGATTCCGAGCGGTAAAACAGTATATATAGCGGGCGGTGCTGTTGTAAGAGGAAGGTTGCAGTGCGACAGTGTAGAGAATATACGCATCCTCGGGCGCGGTATTATCGATCAGCCGTCCCGGGGTGTTGAGATTACTCATAGCAGAAATGTTACGGTAGACGGTATCATTTTTATTAACCCGAAGCATTACACTATATACGGTGGTGCATCAAAGAATCTTGTAATTCGCAACATCAAATCATTCAGTTGTAATGGCTGGAGCGATGGTATCGACCTGATGAGTTGCTCCGATGTTTCGATAGACGATGTCTTTATGCGCAACTCTGATGATTGCATCGCCATTTATGGACACCGGTGGAATTTTTATGGCAGCGCCCGGAATATCACCATTACCAATTCAACGCTGTGGGCCGATATAGCACACCCTACCAACATCGGTATTCACGGCAATACCAATACGGCCGGAGATACGATTGAGAATATCATTTTCAGAAATATAGATATACTCGAACAAGACGAAGATGATCCCGATTACCAGGGATGCATGGCCATTAATGCCGGAGACTTTAACCTTGTTCGCAACGTGCGCTATGAAAATATACGCATTGATGATTTTGAAGAAGGCCAGTTACTAAACCTGCGCGTAGTGTATAACAAACAATATAATACGGGCCCCGGGCGAGGCATTGAAAATATTTATTTTAAAGATATATACTATACGGGCCTGAACCAGTTTACTTCCCGCATTGCAGGATGGGACAAAGATCATCGGGTAAAAGGTATTACGTTCGAGAACCTGCGCATTAATGGTAAACTTATTCTGGACACAGCTTCTGCCAATATTGAGACCGGCAACTTTGCCGCACAGATCCTATTTAAGAAGTAGAACTATATCCGTACAATGATGAAAACGATCGATAGTGTAGTGAAAAGATATATAGTGATCACGGGACTGATGCTTCTGTTCACCGTTTGTGCATCTGCACAAGGCGGTGCACCAGCTTCTGATGGGCAGCACAACGTACAGGGTACACGAAGCAAAATCATGCAGGGTACTTTATTCTTTACAGACGAACGCATTCAACATCTGCAGCAGCAAATAAAACATGATACAGCCCTGGCCCGTGCGTGGAGCGACATGAAAGACAAAGCAGATCGCGCGATAGCAGAAGGTAAAAATGCTTCCATCGAAGGGTTAAGCCTTGCGTGGTGCATGACGCACGATAAAAAATATGCTGAAGCTGCAAAGAGTCAATTGCTTCAACTGATCAGCCGAAAGCAGTGGGACGGTATGGATGATCGCACACCCCGATGGAACTCCGGATTGAATACGGCACACACCTGCTTCTCAACCTCTGTTGCTTTTGATTGTATATACGACTACCTGTCAAAAGATGAACGGAAACAGATTGCTGCGGGCATTGTGAAGCTTGGTATAAAACCATTGCTGGATGACTGGCTCTCGGAAGACAAACGCATTCATTCGCTTAACTCTATGGGGCATAACTGGTGGAGTGCATGTGCGTATATGGCAGGCGTTGCGTCCATCGCGGTGCGCAAGGATGTGTCAGAGGCTTCTGTCTGGGCACATGCTATTATGGAAGCCAGTAAAGAATGGTTTGCCTTTGGTGGAAGTATACTTGAGAATAAACCCGCCAACTTTGATGCAGCCGGAGGATTTTATGAAAGCATCAGCTATGCCGATTTCGGATTGTCGGAGTATTTATACTTCCGCATAGCCTATACCAACGCCTTTGGTAAAGTAGCGATGCCGTATGATGAGATGCTGGAGAAGACTGCCGACTGGTTTATCAATGGTTGTTATCCCAATACGAACCGCCTGATGTCATTTAATTTTGGCGATTCAAATCCTTTTGCCAATGGTATAAAGCCAGTCAAGCTCCTGCTGGCGCTGGGCTTTCGCAAAGACCGTTACTTCTGGTATTTGCAGCAGACACGCAATAGCATCCACCGTGATATATATACTCCTGTGGGGCTGGTATATGAGCCCGATTACCCCGTAAAGATTAATGCTCCTGATTTACCTGCATCGGCTATATATAGCGATATGGGGTGGGGCATGTTGCGCTCATCGTGGAATAAAAATGCAACGTTGCTGGGTGTCAAGTGTGGTTATACCTGGAATCATGCGCATGCTGATGCAGGTTCGTTTGTTCTCTATCATAAGGGTAAAAACCTGCTGATCGATGGTGGCGATGTTAATTATGGTTTGCCGGAATACAGCAGTTACTTCGTTCGCAGTGAAGCGCATAATGTTATACTCTTCAACGGTAAAGCACAGGACGCGCAGGATCAATATCACGCTGTAAAAAATCCGGGACATCTCTATAACCTGGTGGATGCGGGTGATCTTAAATATATATTGGCTGATGCAACAGGGCCTACTGCGCATTTCTTTCTGAGGAACTATCGTAATTTTCTCTGGGTCGGTAATGTGATCCTGGTGATTGATGATGTGAAAGCATACGAAGCCGGTAAATTTGAATGGCTGCTGCATGGAGATAAAGAAATAAAGAAGAAAGGTCCTGACCTGGAAGTCAGCGATGACTCCGCAGCGGTATTGGTACGCCCGCTATTTCCGGAGACACTACCCACAGGCTATGCGCACGATTTTCCGGAGAAAATGCGACTGGAAGAACGTACTGGTATAAAGGATCGCGATGCCGGCAAAAAGATTATATACTATGCCATTTCACCTCCCGAACCAACACGCCAGACTAAATTTATAACCGCTATACTTTTGCTGGATGATGACAATAAAAAGGTTGAGACATTCACCGGTTCATCCGGGGCAAGCGGTGCTTCAGGAAGAAGCAATCTTCCCGTTATCGAAAAGCTGGAGGGAAAAGATATGATCGGAGTAAAGATCACGCAGCAGGGAACCGTAACCTATATATACTTTAATCTGCTGGCCGATGGTCGGTTGATGCACCGCAACAGTATAAATAGTATGGATGGATGGGAAACCGATGCCTATATGATGGCCGTTACATTTCCTGAGAACGCAAAGCACACCAACCCCGCAGCGGCTACGCGTTACTTTATTGCGAACGGAAGTTTTCTGCGAAAGAACAACGAGGTTATACTGCACTCACTTTCCAAAGTATTTCTGAGTGCCGGGGAGAAGGATAACCGGGTAAATGTGCTGTTGCAGGGGCAACCGCTTATGCGCATAAAACTCAAAGCTGGTAAAAAGCCAGCAACACTGGTGGTTAACCATTCATCGGTCCAACCGGTATATACGGATGGCTATCTGCAAATTGGTGTTGACAATATCAATCGAACAGGCGACAAATAGAAATATACAATTGATTTATGAAGTATACATTTTGGATATGTGCAGTTGCTGTCGGGATGATCGTAACGTTGACGCAATGTAAAAAAGCATCGGACGATGTGAAGACTTCGCTTACGTATTGTGCGGAGCAGGCGCGAAAAACATTGGTAAGCATTCCGCGTAACGGAGTGATGCCGCGCAATATAGACAGTAGTAAAACCGAGTGGCGCTATGTGCCGGTAGATGATTGGACCAGTGGATTCTGGCCGGGTATTCTCTGGTATATATATGAAGCTACTGGTGACGAACAATGGAAGAAGGAAGCCGATAAATATACCCGCATGCTTACACCATTGTCTCAACAACCCGCGCACGATCACGACCTGGGCTTCCAGATATTTTCAAGTTTCGGAAATGGTTATCGCCTGACTCACGACAGTGCATATCGAAACGTTATTCTGCGTACAGCGGATACGTTGGCAACCTTGTATAACCCGAAAGCCGGAACGATCCTTTCGTGGCCGGGCATGGTAAAAGAGAAAGGCTGGCCACATAATACGATCATCGATAACATGATCAACCTGGAGTTGCTATTCTGGGCAAGCCGGGAAGGAGGGAACCAAGCGTTGTATGATATAGCGGTTCGGCATGCAGAAACCACCATGAAGAATCACTTTCGTCCGGACCACACTTCCTATCACGTAGTGTTATACGATACCATAACAGGTGCTAAAATAAAAGGCATCACACACCAGGGGCTGGCCGATGAAAGTACCTGGGCCCGCGGACAAGCCTGGGCTATATATGGCTTTACCATGGTATACCGCGAAACAAAAGATGTACGATTCCTTGAGTTTGCACAGAAGGTAGCAGATGTATACCTGGAGCAGCTGCCAGACGACTATATTCCCTATTGGGACTTTCATGCAGGAACTATAGCAGATGCACCTCGCGATGCTTCGGCCGCGGCCATTACAGCCTCAGCGTTGTTTGAACTTGCGGGGTATACTCCGGCAGACAAGTGCGAGCATTACTGGAAGATGGCCGAAGGAATGTTACATGCCCTGTCATCGGATAAATACCAAAGTCGTCAGCATAACTCTTCTTTCCTGTTGCACTCTACCGGTCACAAGCCTAACGGGACGGAGATCGATGCTTCCATCATTTACGCAGACTATTACTACCTTGAAGCACTGCTGCGTAAACAGAAAGGGCTACAGCGTACCGATGTATAATATATATAGCGCCAAGTATATGAAATTAAGAAGGGAGCCTGCCGTGGCAGTACTCCCTTCACCCCGAGTAATCTGAATTTATTATCGTTTAAGATACTCCATTAGTTTTTCGGCAACCGCTTCAGATGATGCAGGGTTCTGACCTGTAATGAGCAGTCCATCGGCTACTACAAATGGTTTCCAGTCATCACCGCTCTGGAACTCGGCACCGCGTTGCTTCAGTACGTCCTCCAGTAAGAAAGGAACTACATCGGTAAGTTGTACAGCAGCCTCTTCTGTATTTTTGAAACCGGTAACTTTTTTACCTTTCACCAGGTATGCCCCGGTTTTGTCTTTTACATCTTTCAATACACCGGGCGCATGACATACAAACGCAACAGGCTTATTGTTGTTATAGAATGATTCGATCAGTTGGACAGAACGCTTATCTTCTGCCAGATCCCACAGCGGACCATGTCCACCGGGATAGAACACAGCATCAAAATTTTTCTGGTCTACATCTTTCAGTGCAAGTGTATGTGCAAGTTTGTTTTGTGTTTGCGGATCATCATTGAAGCGCTTAGTGGATGGCGTGCTGAACTCCGGCTTGTTGCTTTTCGGATCTATGGGAGGCTGTCCACCTTTTGGTGAAGCAATGGTTACATCTATACCCTGATCGGTAAGTGCATAGTAAGGCGTTGCAAATTCTTCAACCCAGAAACCAGTTTTTTCACCGGTGTTGCCGAGTTGATCGTGTGATGTTAATACAAATAAGACTTTCATTTTTTTGGAATTTGTTTTTTTAGATGTGGATGCTGATTGCGCATATCCGGTAAAGATGTGTAGTACCAGCAAAGCAGTCAGGAAAATGTTGCGTCCTGTTTTCATACGTTTTTTTGTGAATAATAACGCTGCAAAGATGGCCTGTGGTTGCATCTTTGGTGAGGATGTATATCACATCTTTAAAGTGATCTACATCACACCGTTGCCGGCATGAAAGCGACTTAATGTTTCGCGTGATACACCCAGATAGGCTGCAATCATTTTTTTAGGAACGCGCTGAAACAACTGCGGGTACTGACTTAATAACTGGTTATACCGCTCTTCAGCGGTGTTTCGTAACAGCGATAATATTCGTTTCTGCAAGGCAACGTAACCGAACTTGGATTTTACCGCCCAGAAATGCTCCATGCTTCGTAACTCGCGGCAGAGCTTGTCATAGTTATCAACGGTGATGGCGAGTAACTCTGAATCTTCAATACAACTTATATATATATCCGATATACCTTTTGTATAGTAGGCACTGTAATCGCTGATCCACCAGTTCTCCATACCGAACTGAAGAATGTGTTCCTTACCGGCATCGTCTGTTACATACGACCGCACACAACCTTTCACAACCCAGTAGCTATACTTTACTTCATCGCCAGCCTGCAGAATGAACTGGTGCTTCTGGCGTTTGATCGGTACAAAGTGACTCAATATATAGTCAAAGTCCTGATCCGACAGATCGGTGATAATTTCTTGGATGTGATGCTTGAGGAGCAGGCTCATTCAGTTTGCGCAGGGTACCCTGCAAAGATAATGTATTTCTGTTGCATCGTAATCGTGCAAAAATGTGCGCGGAGCAGCTCATCCTTTAACACACACTTAATATTGGAATAAGCATAGGTACATACTAATGCACTAAACTTGACATGTTCTTTTACGGGTAGTCATTTCTGGTTAAAGCGTTATGTTTCACAAAAAGTTAGAAGAGAAAAGTGTATCCGATCTTGTTACGGAGCTCCGCGCGGGAAACGAACCTGCTTTCCGTGAGTTGTTCAATCGCTATGCGGACAAAGTATTCCGCTATGTGATGCGCTTTGTGCCAGGTGAACCGGTTGCTGAAGAACTCATGCAGGATGTATTCATGAAAGTGTGGAACTATCGCGACAACCTCGATGCATCGCAGTCATTCAACAACTTCCTGTTTCGCACTGCCAAGAATCACATTCTGAATTACCTGCGCGATCTGCAGCGCGATGTCGCTCTTAATAAAGAGTATAGATTGTCGCTGTCATCTTTTCACAATGCAGTAGAGGATACGTTGATTCATGAAGAGTATATTGAGCTTGCCAACAAAGCGATAGCACTTTTACCGGATAAGCGCAGATCAATTTTTATTATGAGCCGCCTGGAGGGCATGAGCTACGAACAAATAGCCCAGGCGTTGGATATCAGTAAAGATACCGTGCGGCTGCAAATGATCAAATCTATCAAGTCCATTCGTGAATACCTTCGTGTACACGTGGATGTTCCCATCGGGATGTTGTTTGCAGGACTCTTATTCTTTTAATAAAAAAAACATTCTTTTGAATAGACCTCCGCGCTGGCTGTTGTGTATTATAGATAAAGTCAGGTCACATTGGAGCAAAAAGATAAAATATCGGAAGAACTCATTGCCCGGTTTTTGCGGAATGAAGTGAGTGAGCAGGAGCGGGCAGCTGTCATTGCATACTTGCAAAACAGTGCTCCCGATGATGCTGTGGCTCAGACTATATTTGAACAAAGCTGGGAACATGATGATAGTCGTGCGGGGAGTTTATCTCCGCTGGCGTATGAACGTTTGCAGTCGCGAATGACCATGCCCGCACGCAACTCCGGTATACCATTCCCTATAGTATATCGTGTAGCGGCATCATTTCTATTGCTGGCAGCCTGCATATATGGTGTTACAACGTACTGGCAACACGTTTTGAATATTATTGACCCGGTGCAGTATGTAACGCGTGAAACGTACCCCGGGCAGCGCCTTGAATTTAATCTGCCGGATGGTTCACACATTGTGCTCAATGCCGGAAGCAAACTTACGTATCCTGATAAATTCCGGAACGGCAAGCGCGACATTATGCTGCAGGGCGAAGCATTTTTTAATGTGGTGCGCGATGAAGAGAAACCATTTATTGTACATACGGGGCACGTACGCACGCAGGTGTTGGGTACCTCCTTTAATATTCATGCGTATCCGGATGAGCATACGATGCGCGTGAGTGTATTAACCGGTAAAGTGGCGGTGTCACTCTATAAAGATTCGGCCGATACAGCACCGCAGCAACAGCAACTGCTCACCGTAAACGAGCAGGTATATTTTGATCGCGTAACAGGGGCCTTTGAAAAAGAGTATGTCTCGGCAGCACCGAATATGGCATGGACCGAAGGCCGGCTCATTCTGCGCAACGCTTCTTTTCAGGAGATCGCCCTCACGCTGGAACGCTGGTATAATGTAAAGATAGATCTGCATGCAGCAGAAGGTAAGGGATGTCGCTTCACAGCAAACTTCCGCGAAAATACAACCCTGCGCGATGTGCTGGAGATGCTGCACATTACCAACCACATTGCGTATTCGATGGAAGGTAATATGGTAAAACTATATGAAGGAAAATGTAACAACTAAACTATAATACCATGCAATGATATATACACAATACTATATATAGAAGAGAAGTAAAGAGAACGGAGGTGGACCAACACCCCCGCTCTGAATGAGCCTGCAAAGACTCATGCTTCCAGGAGTACCGATTAAGATTCAAACCCAAAAGCAAGTCAAAAGTATGCAAAAACTTTTACGTGAAACACCTGTTTCTGTCAGGAGCTTCATTATAGTCGTATTATGTACTGGTTTTGCCGTCAGTAGCCAGGCTTTTTCAATTTCATCTATACTTGGCCAGATACGAATTTCTCTTTCCCTTCAGAATGCTTCCGTAGAGCAGGCGCTTGAAGTAGTGCGCGAACGAAGTGGTATAGGCATCACCTATAACAATAATGACCTGCCCGCAGAAAAACGAATTACCTGCGATGTAAAAGATGTTACGGTGGCAGACGCCTTGAGCCTCATTCTTCAAAAAACAAATCTGGGCTATAAGGAGTATAAATCCAACTTTGTTATTTATCAGAAACCTCCGGTAGTAAAGGCGGCAAAAACAACAGGTTCCATCAAGGGATCAATTACCGATGCAGAATCCGGAGAGATACTCATCGGAGCCAGTGTACTTATTGTCGGTACATCGTGGGGAGCTTCTACCGATGCCGAAGGAAATTTTATTGTTAAAGATGTACCTGCAGGTACATACCAGCTCGCGTTTTCGTATCTCGGTTATGAGAGTACTATAGCAAGAGACATAAAGATTACGGCAGGAGAGACAACTACATTAGATTATAAACTCAAGCCATCAAGCACACAGCTTCAGGATATTGTGATCATTGGTGATAAAGCATTATCCGGAAATGTAGTCGAGACAAATGAAGTCTCATTGCTGAATTCCATTCGAAGTTCGTCCTTAATTATAACGGGTATATCTGCGCAACAGATCTCGCGTAGTGTAGACCAGGATGCAGCTGATGTCGCGAGACGTTTACCCGGCGTTACCGTACTGAATAACTTTGTGAGTATACGCGGCATGCAGGAGCGATATAATTTAACGTTTCTCAACGGCATGATCGCCCCGAGTTCGGAAGCAGACCGAAGAGCATTCTCCTATGATATGCTCCCGAGTAACATGATCGATAAGATGACGGTATACCGAAGTCCCGGGCCGGAGTTACTATCGGATTTTGCCGGTGGTGTTATCAAGATCGAAACAAAGAATACATCTATAGCGCGACAACTTGAAGTAAATGTCTCAACGTGGTATAGACCCGAGTCCAGCTTCGAGAAGTATTATACTTATGATGGCGGAGGGAAAGACTGGCTAGGGAAGGATGACGGCACACGTGCACTGCCGAAGGATTTTCCTGAAACCGCAGCTATACCGGCTGGAGGGTTGGGGTCACCGGCAACTACGCGCGATATCTCCGGGTATACTGCCGATGAACTTGCTGCCAATGCAAACTGGGCAAAGCAATTATATCACAAGTGGAATTTACAAAAAGCAAATGCTGGTATGGATTATCGTGCCGGCATTAATTATTATAACGCATGGCGACTGGGTGGTGTACGTCTCAGCAACCTCACGTCCATTAACACAACACAAGCTACACAAATTATACGACAAGACTTCAAACCACAACGCATCGCGGGCAGCGATGGACGACAGCGTGATATAGAGTCTTATCGCGATACCATCAGCCAGGTAACAGCGCGCTGGGGACTATTGCAAAATCTGAGTCTCATTATTAATCCACGCCACAGCTTTGAGTTGAAGGGTATATATAACCGATTGGGTATAGATGAAACCATTGTGCGCGATGGTATCGATTTGTCAACAGATTATAACTCTTACTTGCGCAAACTTACCTATACCTATCGAAGTCGCGAGATACTGGCCACGCAATTGGCGGGTAGCCATACACTTGGTACAGATAATAGTCATAAGATATTGTGGTCAGGAAGTTATAGCTTTGCCAACGATGATGTACCGGCCCAGCGATCGTTACTGTTGTTGCCAGCCAGTTCGCAAGACAGTCAAAATCCCGAGGCAAATCGGTATATCACAGGCACCGCTTCAAATCCATTCACAACTGTAAATTCCTTTTTCTACTCCAACGGTAAGGAAACAAATACAACGTTTACACTGGACTACGAGAAGAAGTATGAATACGGTTTATTTTTCAGAACAGGTTTCTTCAATGAGAACAAAGAGAAAGATATAGATGCGCGTCTTATTGCCATCAATGGCCTGGATTTCTTCTATGAAGGTGCGAGGGTAAACGAGTATGAAGCTGAAAAGATATTCAGACCCGAGGCATTTAAAGCCGATGGTACAGGCGCCTATATTTTCGATAACGAATACCTCTCGGGTGTGTTTAACGTCAAGGGAAAGATATATGCGGGCTATGCTTCCGTAAATATACCGCTCATTCAAAAGAAGCTGCAGATATATGGTGGTGTGCGCTATGAAGGGCAGGATTTACATTTACGTATACCAAGCAGTGAGTTTCTTGAGAATGCCGGCTATGATGCGGATCTTATCAACCGATATATAGACTACTGGCTTCCTTCCGTGAATGTAACGTGGAGCTTCTCTGAAAAAATGTTGTTGCGTGCTGCGTATGGTAAAACACTCAACCGTCCGAACTACAGAGAACTCATCCCGATCACGGTGCTTGATCCGCGATTGGACAATATGTCTGTCGGGAATGATACATTACAGGATGCGCAGATCCATAACTTCGATCTTCGTTGGGAACTATACCCTTCAGAAAGTGAGTTCGTATCGTTCGGTGCTTTTTACAAGCGTCTTCACAACGCCATAGAACCTTATGCTTACAACGAAGGCAGTCGCGAAATTATCCGGTATGATAATACACCCGAAGCGCAGGTATATGGTATAGAAATAGAGGTTCGTAAAAACCTCGGCTTTATACCGGTAAACTGGTCCAGACGTTTTTCGGCTATCGCGAACCTTGCATTACTAAAGAGCGAAGTAAAATTCAAAGACGGATTGTTTCCCGACCAGGGTAATGACTTTGATGACTTTCGGATAGGCACCCGCCCCCTGGAAGGAACTGCCTCGTATGTGGTAAATTTAGGGCTATATTTTGACCAGGAGGACTGGGGCACCAAGGTATCAGCACTCTATAATGTATTAGGACAACGCCTGGTATATGCGGGAACATCTTTCTTCCCGGAGACCTACGAACTTCCACGCCATGTCGTGGACTTGGTAATTCGCCAGCGACTCACGAAATATCTTGAACTGAAAGCAGGTGTTCAGGATTTGCTCAATCAACCACGCAAGCTATACCGCGACTACGATCGCAATCAATATTGGGATGATCAGCGAAGAACGAAGCTTCCTAATAAAGACTGGATGTTTCAACAGTATCGTCCGGGTAGTTACATCATGCTTGGTATAAATCTGACGCTTTAAAAATTTAATCCAGCAGACTTATGAATGATACATGATCACGCATGTTACCCAACGTCTGTAGGAAGCAAAAAAAATGGCCCCGATGCAGTCGGGACCATCACACAATGAAAAACCGGAATGCAGTCCAGTTTTAAATAATTATTAAAAGTAAATCAACTCACAATGAAAAACAACCTTAAAGTTTTAGCAACGCGCGTCATTGCAGGGGCAGCGTTCGCCAGCATGCTTTACGCATGTTCCGATCAACTGGTTACAGATGATTCAAATCTGAAAGACGGATCACTGAGAAGTGCTGATGTAAGCTTACTGGCTACACCGGTTGGACCATCAACAGCTACTGAGTGTACCATTACTACGATCGCGGCCAACACCACCTGGACACCAGCCGGTAATCCGTATATCCTTTACGGAGATGTACGTGTTGCCAGTGGCGTAACACTTACTATCCAGGCAGGTACTGTAATTCGCGGCGATAAAGCTTCACGCGGAACACTGACTATATTACGTGGTGCAAGAATCATTGCGAACGGAACATCAACCAGCCCGATTGTATTTACTTCCAACCAACCTGCAGGATCACGCGCTTCGAAAGATTGGGGAGGTGTAAATATACTGGGCGCTGCACCTAACAACCAGGGAACCAATGTTAATGCAGAAGGATATCCTTCATGCGTAACAGCACCACAGTACGGTGGTACAAACTGTGCTGATAACTCTGGTGTACTTCGCTATGTTCGTATCGAGTACGGAGGTATACCACAGGCAACTGTTCCGAACAGTGAGAAAAATGGTTTGACCTTGTATAGTGTTGGTAGCGGAACATCTATCGATCACGTACAGGTATCATTCGGTGGTGATGATGCATTCGAGTGGTTCGGTGGTTGTGTTAACGCCAAGTTCCTGATTTCATATCGCAACCAGGATGATGACTTCGATACTGACTTCGGATATTCCGGTAAAGTTCAGTTTGGTATCGCAGTGCGCGATCCTGCTATCAACGACAACTCAGCTTCTAACGGTTTCGAATCTGATACAGATGCTGACGGTGTAAACGCTACTCGTACAACGGCACGTTTCAGCAACTTTACACTGGTAGGACCATACGATCCTGCGTGTGCCCGTACCGTTGTAGACAACGTGTCACCAAACCCTCGTTTCCTGGATGGTTTACACCTGAGACGTAACACTGGTATAGATGTATATAACACTATTATTACCGGTTGGAGAAATGCACAGGTATATGCTGAGCCTAGCTCAATCGTATCTGCTGCTTCAGGTGGCGTTGCACTGTCTCACAACACAGCTGTTAAATCTGCCAATGCTTTGGTTCCTGCTTCAGTTTGCTTCATCGAGCCTGCTGCTGCTAACAATGTGTGGACAATCAGCGCTACAAACATCTGTGCTGATGCTACAGCATGTGCTACCGGTGGTGCAGGAAGCATGGTAACACAAAGCGGTTTAGGTATAGCTGCCTGGACACTTACTGCTCCAAGTGTAAGACCTGCTACTGCTACTGTTGCTATTCAGACAAACGGTACAAACGCAAATGCATTGGATGCTTTCTTTACTGCTAACACTACCAGCACTACTCAAACAACAACATATTTCCGTGGTGCTCGCCGTTTTGCAGATGACAACGGATGGGATTTCGGTGGATCATGGGTGAACTACGATCCTCAGAACGCTCCTTATCCTAACTAGGCTATAGGTATATATCTCTTATAACTGGACTGACATTCTTTCAACTTCCGGCCCCGTAAGGCGGGAGGTTGTTTTTTAAAACATTTAACCCCATGATGCTTCGAAAAAATCTTTACCCGTCCTTTTTTAAATTATCGCTCCGAATGGCGTTGGGCTGCCTGGTATATATAGTGTTGCTCTATGCCGTTATTTCCTGTCAGAAAGAAGACGATTTTGTACCGCTGAAAGTACATGCTGTTCAACCTTCCGAAGCTATTATTGGTGATACGATTACTATCATCGGTGAGGGATTTAGTCCCGGATACGAGTATAATGAAATATCGTTCCAGGGCGTAAACACATCTGTTAAGCCGCTCAGTACATCCAACACCAGCCGGCTCTATGTACGCGTACCGGATGGCGCAGCGTCAGGCACTATACATATCAATATACTGGATGATGAAACTGCGGATAGCCCACCCGTTACAATCTACGTTCCGGAAATTACCTCTGTTTCACCAGACCATGCGTGGATTGGAGACACCGTGGTAATAAAAGGTAAAAATTTCAGAAGTGAACGCGAGCATAATGCAGTAAAATTTAATCCGGCTGATGTTAACCAAACCGCTACTGTTGTCAGCGCATCTTCCACCGAGTTGAAGGCAATCGTTCCTTCATCGGCCCGCACCGGTATTATAGGGGTGCTCGGTTATCCGGGGGTAACGTTTACTTTGAACCCGGGAGAGATCGCATCGGTAGAACCGTTGCAGGGTGTTGTTGGCGATACTATTTCGGTGAAAGGAAAAGGACTAAGCACAAGCCAAACGGCTACCGTAATTTTTACCGGAAACAATGCAACTGTTAATTCATTAGAGCAAGAGAGCACTCCGCGCCACCTTCGCGTTATTGTTCCGCCCGGAGCAACCGATGGTGTTGTGAAGCTTGCCTATAATGATGTGGAAATTGTATCACCCACTATATTTAAAGTATATCCTGTCATTACGGATATATCTCCGCGATCCGGCCTTGCAGGCTCGGTTATAAAAATTACCGGCTATAATTTCAGTGCAGAGGCCGATGAGAATGAAGTGAAATTCAACGGCAGTGCCGTAACAATATTAAGTGCATCCGAAACCACAGTGCAGGTAAAATTGCCGGCTACTATTTCGTCCGGCCCGGTAACGGTTCTGGTAAACGGCAGGTTTGCCACCGGACCGTCCTTTACACTGGCGGCTGAAGGTACGCCTGTCATCACAGAGCTGCAGCCCGATCACGGACCGGTAAACAGTGTTGTGGTTTTGAAAGGAGAAAATTTCAGCACAACCGCTTCGCAGAATGAAGTGAGGTTTACAGGCAACGCAGTGGCTACGGTACAATCGGCCACAGCAAAGGAATTGATCGTACGTGTACCGCAGGGCGCTGTGTCAGGTCCTGTTACCGTTACGAAGGAAGGGAAGACCGGCACAAGTCCTGACTATACTATATCATCCAAACTTGTACCAGTGGTAACATCGCTTGCCCCGCTTTCCGTGCAACGCGGTGCCACGGTAACAATACATGGTGCAAACTTTAAAACTGTAAAAGAAGATATAAATATAGGTTTTACCGGAGTTGGTACCTTTAACTATACTCCGCTGAGCGCTTCTGAAAATCAGCTGACGGTACAGGTACCCATGGATATAAGTCCGGGTAATTGGACAATCTACGTAGAGCAGGATGGCGAAAGTTCCAACAAGGATAAGACTATAAAAATAGAAGGGCAGCCTGTTATTACGTTGCTTGCTCCTGCACAGGGTATACCTGGTTCGGTTGTAACGTTAACGGGTACCGATTTTGATCTTGCCGAAAGCAATAATCAGGTGAAGTTTGGAAATGCCGTGGCTACACTGGTAAATCCGGGAGACGTACTCCCGGACAAAGTATCGGTATATGTACCCGATGTAGTGCCTGGTATATATAACGTAACCTTGACTGCTTTTGGGACTACTTCTGCTGCCGTGTCATTCCAGGTAAAGGAAAAGCCAGCGGTGGTGAAAAATGTATACTACCTGGCGGCAGACGATATCGTTACATCGCAGGCACTGCTTATTAAGAAAGCTGTATTTGATCCTCCGTCTACACAAACAGTATATAAGAGTGTAAATGCCCCGATTATCAGCAGCATGGTGGTTGACCTGGCCGGTAGCAAGGTATACCTGGAAGAGAATGGCGCGATTGTAAGGAGCAATTTGAATAACACCGGAAAAGTTGAACTATATGACGCGACTGAAGCAGGCGGTACTTTCATTGGCGATCTGAGTCTGGATGCCGCGAACCAGAAATTATACTGGTCCGGTGCAGGAAGTCCAAATATATACCGCGGTGATACCGATGGCTCCGGAGCACCGGAATTGCTGTACGATGCAGCCGATGGCCTGGAAGTTGCGCTCGGAGTTTCATACATTCCTGATGACGGCAAACTATATATAGCCGATCAGAACTATACACAGGGCCATCGCATTTTGCGTGCGAACGCAGATGGCTCGGGAGCACCACAGGTACTGTTCGATGCTGCAGACGGACTGGGGCTGGTACACGATGTGAAGATTGATGTTGCTGCCGGAAAACTATTTGTTGAAGACATACAGGAATCAACCTGGGAGTACAGAATCCTGAGCGGGAACCTGGATGGCAGCGGTTCGCTTACGGTGCTGAAAGTACTAGGCTGGCCGCAGGTTACCGGTATATCGCTGGATACGCAGGAGAAATATATATACTGGATGCAGGCAAACGAATCCGATACGCAGTTTGGGAATATATACCGGGCACAGTATAATTTTACTGTGATTCCGGGCACCGATCCTGTTTCCTCCATACAAATGGTATACTCCAATATCAAACTGGCCGGTGTAACAGGTTATGTTGGCGGCCTGGCTGTTGAAAATGCATCAGGTGCAACACAGCGCGCTTCATTCCGATTGCCTCTGAAATTGCGCGCAGCAGCAAAACACAAATAAGTATATATGCCAGGCTATAGATTATAACACATTAAAATCACAATGAAAAACAAGAAACTTCTACAAACTAAACTTTCCAGACTATATGCAGTGGTTTGGATGGTGGTTCTTACGTTACTGTTACCGGCCTATAAAAGTATAGCGCAGGTAACGGCAAGCGATTCAATCGCGCTAGTCGCTTTGTACAACGGTACCGCTGGTGTAAACTGGTTTTCGGCTACAAACTGGTTAACAGGACCAGTAGGTACATGGCAGGGGGTAACCGTTGCCAATAAACGTGTAACCGAAATATACCTTCCCTTTAACAACCTGACCGGGGCACTTCCTGATCAGGTGAAGAAACTTACCGAACTCAAATTTCTCGGATTACCGGGGAACCAGCTTTCCGGACCAATTCCTTCATCGCTCAGCAATTTGAAAAAGCTGACAACCCTGGATCTGGCTGAGAATAAATTTACCGGAAGCATTCCCGTGTCGCTTACTTTATTAACAAAGCTCACAAGTCTTAATCTGTCGCGCAATACATTATCAGGCAAGATTCCTGCTACAATAGGTCTGCTCTATAACCTGACATACCTGAACCTCGCGCAGAATTCGCTTACCGGAAGTATACCTGTAAGTATAGCATTGATGAGTAATCTGAAAGACCTTTTTCTGGAGAACAATCAACTTAGCGGAACCATTCCTTCGGTAATCGGTTTCCTGGAAAAAGCGGAACAGGTATACCTCAATGGTAACAAGTTGTGCGGAGTAATTCCGGCTTCCATCGGTTCTATGGATAGCCTGGTATATTTCAATGCATCCAGCAACCAGTTAACAGGCGCTGTACCTTCGTCTGTAGCGTCACTTACAAGACTATATCTCTTCAATATAGAAAGCAACCAGATTGCATATCTTCCGAATCTGTCCGGTGTATCTTCATTATTCCAGTTGATTGTGGGTAGCAACCGACTGACGTTTGCTGACCTGGAACCTAACATGAGCAAAATGCTTCCGGGAACGTACGCTCCCCAGGACAGTGTTGGAACTAACCAGACTGTAACAGTTTGTGAAGGCGACTCCCTTGTACTTTCTGCAGATGTATTAGAGGCTTCTCCTGCCAATACATTCGTGTGGTTGAAAACGGATTACTCCTATATATCCGATGCTTCATCTAGTCCGTTCCTGGTGCTTCCCAATGTAACGGCTGCCGAAGCGGGTATATATACTACGGAGATCACAAACAGTAACGTTCCGGATTTATACCTGTATAGAAAAGTAGTTTTCGTGAAAGTGAATACATGCCCGGTTACCCAGGCAACTGCACGCAACGGAGCTACACAGGTATTCCCGGCACCTTTTGAATATGAAGCTACCGTGAATGTAACCACAGCGAAGGAAGAAGAGCTGACATTGACATTGCTGGACAAGAGCGGACAAGTAGTCTCCAGACTTACTCATCTTAAAACCAATGAAGCTGTATCGATTGGTGCGGAACTCCCGCGCGGAATGTATTATCTGAAATCGCAGCACGGAGGAAAAAGTGAAGTGGTGCGTATTATAAAAAAATAAATTAACCTAAGCCTGGCTGGAAGGGTGTTGTTACATCGCACCCTTCCTTCTTTTTTAGGGCTGTCAAACCAGATATATAGTATGAGAGTAACAGGATTGCATTCGATATACTTTATGGTGATGCTCTTTGCAGCAGGTTGTTCCGAAAAGAAAGAACAGCAACGTGATTATGTGCAAATACCCGGCACACCCGTAACGATTATACCTCCGGAAGAATTTACACTCGCACCCGATCTTGGCGGCTTTAAGCATAACCGGCTTACAGCTTCCATTATGGTACAGGAAAGTCCAAAAGATTTTAAAACGGTTTCCAGTAATTATGCTGATTCAGTACAGGCACAGCAGGGAGGAGAGTTGTTAATCAGCCTCCCCGTTGTAGTCGATAGCACGGAGGCCATGTTATATAAAACTTTCCGCGTATCGCAGGGGTTGAACTTTGTGCACTGGTCGCTTGTCATGAAAACGCAGAACCATGTTCTTACCGTGATCAGCACCTATCTCAAACAAAACGACAGAGAGCTGTCAGGCAGAGTAAAAGAAGCATTGCTGACTACACGCATCGAAAAAAAAGCGACCAGCAAAAATAATATACTCTCTTTTACAATTGAAGGCAAACCCTTAAAGCAGGCAAAACTGTTGCAGGGGCCTTCAGTGATGTATACCAGCAACGGAGAATGGAACGATCAGTCTATATTTCAGCTATCTTTTTTTGCAGGTCCTTCTGTGGACAATACGATCATCGAGCGCAGCGAGGACTTTGTTCTTGGTCAATTGAAAAATATATGTGCTGATTGTAAAGTAGAAGATAACGGAATCACAAAAGTTCTCATTGACAGCCTGGCCGGGTATGAAATAGTTTCATACAGAAATGATTCTGTTTCTCATTTGCGCAGATTAAAATACCAGGTAGTATTGTTTGATGATATACGTTATTATTTGCTGGTAGGTACCACGAGTGAACGATACGAGGAAAACCTGGCTACTTTCCGCACGATAGCGCATACGTTCAAGCGCAAGCGATCAGTAAGTATATAATTAATTTACACATTGGATTTGTTTTGTCTCCTGTGGAGTACTTCTGCAGGAGACTTGGTTTTTCTGAGATCACTCATCTTTCAGAACTTTTACGGGATTGATACGCGCAGCTTTCCAGGATTGAAATCCGATAAAGCAGAAGGCTATAAACCACGCAGCTACTCCGGACAGTATAATAAGAATGAAGTCCACGTCTGTTTTATAGGCAAAGCGTTGCAGCCAATAGCTCATGCCGTAATATATACCGGGCACCGCAATCATAAAAGCTATAGCAATAGGAATCGAGAAGCCTCGCGTAAGCATAAACAATATCTGCGAAACAGAGGCTCCCAATACTTTGCGAATGCCAATTTCCTTTGAGCGCCTGTTTACAACAAAGGACGATAATCCCATCAGACCGAGGCAGGCGATCACGACAGCCATGAAGGAAAAGACTTCAAAGAGCAGGAGAAATTTTTCTTCGTGTTCATACGTTCTCGCGAACTCATCGTCAGCAAAATGATATTCAAACGGACGATCTTGTGTCAGGCCTTCCCATTTTTGTTTTAATGAAGCAAGCGTGGCCGGGAGATTTTCCGGAGACACTTTCAACAGTAGATTATCCGAGCATGCACGGGCAGGAGCAGGCACCGGGAAATATGCTATAGGTTCTACTTTCTGATGCAGCGAATGATGATGTATATCCTGTACGACACCAACAATAGTTCCTCTCGTATTTCCGATCGTAACTTCTTTACCGGTAGCCTCGGTAACACCTAACATTTTGCGTGCTGTCTCATTGATGATAAAAGCCGAGGAGTCATCCGTACCATAGTGTTGTGAAAAATTGCGTCCTTCTGCAAAAGAGGCTTTCAGCAGGTTGAAATATTCGAAGTCAATCGAGACGATGAAGATCGTGCCTCCGTCTTGTTCCGTGCGTTCATCCCAGCGTATATCCCAGGCGTTGTTCATGGCAGCCGGAAAACTTTCACCGGTAGCGGAAGCACCAGTAACTCCTGGTGTTGTAGCCATGAGGTCGCGTATAGTAAGAATCTTCTTTTGTAACTCACGATCGTCTACCGGGATAGTAATCAGTTGATCGGTAACAATTCCCAGGTCTGCCTGTTTCAGATAGCGTACCTGCTTGTTGATGATAAGCGTGCTCGCGATAAGTGCAATAGAAATGGTGAACTGAAAGATTACCAATGCCTGACGCGAAGAGAAGCCTGAACCATTCGCAGTAACTTTTGTTTTGAGCGCTTCCAGTGGTTTGAATGCCGAAAGAAAAGTAGCGGGATATAGTCCTGCAAAAATGCAGATCAATGTTATTGTAGAAAGAAATATAGCAGGTAATGCTACTGCCGAGAACAATATAGAAGTATTAGCTATATAGTCGCTGGCAAGCGGTTGCAGCGCTGAAACTATTGCAAAGGAAATGATCAGCACAATAACTGCGGTGAGCAGTGCTTCGATCATAAATTGCGTAAACAACTGCTTTCGGAAAGCACCAAGTGCTTTGCGTACACCAATTTCTTTTTTGCGTAGCGCTGCCCGCGCTGTCGATATATTCACAAAGTTTACACAGGCCAGCAGGAAGATAAACGCACCAATAGCCGAAAATATATATACGTTGGTAATGCTGTCGGAGAGATTCTTGCCGACATGCCCGGAGTATAGATGGAGGCGCGGCAAAGGTTGAAACTCAAGCCCCTGGTGTGCAAAGTCTTTACCGGCATATTTGTTAAAAAAAGACGAAGCCTTTTTCTCCATGTCAGGTATAGCATCCACATCGTTCACCAGGGCATACGTTGTAACCCAGCTCAGGTTCCAGAAGTTTTCAAATTGTGGATACACCTGCATAGCTGTATGCATGGGGGCTATGAAAGTAAACTGAATGGATGAGTTTTGGGGTATATCTTTTACAACTCCTGTTACGGTAAACGTAAATTTGCGATCACCATCATATATTTTCAGGTCAACCGTTTTTCCGATAGGGTCAGCATCTTCAAAATACTTTTTAGCCATCGTCTCTGTCATTACCAGGCTATACGGCTCTTTTAGAGCTATAGCCCGGTTGCCTTTTACAAGATCAAAGCTGAAGACATCGAAGAACGAAGAGTCTGTCCAAAAGAACCCATCTTCATAAAAGTATGAATCCTTATCCGCACGAATCGAAACGTTATCCTGTCCTAACCGAACAATCTGGCGAATGGCAGCGTATTCATTCTTCAATGAAGTTCCCAGCGGATACGATGTTGATAGTGCCGCACGACCTGATTCAGGCATTGTCTGGTTTACGCGAAATATAGTTTCCTTTCGGAGATGAAATTCATCAGCCTGGAGTTCAGACCATACAAACAAGGAGATGAAAATGCAGCATGTAATACCGGTGGCAAGGCCTGCTATATTAATGATGGATGAAAACGGATGACGAAGAAGATTTCTCCAGGCGCTTTTAAGGTTTGTAAAAAACATAAGTTTAGTCGGTAATGGGTTCGCTGTCTGCCTGAAAGGCCAAATCAGTGCCAAAGCCGAAAATATAGGTTTACGTGTTGTTTTACATGCAGACTTGTGCGATACCGAATAATTATGTTCGTATGCGGAACACATACCAAGCGTAAGGAAGACGTGTTTCAACGGACTATAATATCGTATCAGAATTTCTACACCGCTGGGGAAAGCTCAGGAAAAATCTGATTTTTAAAATCAGGACAGCCCTGATGTATTGAACCGCAAAGGGTTTGATCTTTGTAGCAAGAATGCCTGATAATACCTTCCTCACCCGTGGTAACGTTTTGAATGTAGAATGCTGTCGATGAAGAGAACAGATATACCGAAGGTAAATCCGGATACAACTGCGGATAAGTCACATGAACCGAATGCGGAGCCGGGGGCTGCTGGCATGGGGCTGCCCAATCACATTCGTATACTTTTTATTGAAGACAACCCCGATGATCTGGAGTTGCTCACGCATGAGTTAAAGCGAAACGGCATCCAGCATGCTGCATGTGTTGTTCAGACACAAGCCGATTATGAACGCGAACTGGTAAGCTTCAACCCCCAGGTAATTTTATCCGATTACTCGCTGCCATCCTTTAATGGTCTTTCTGCATTTCAGATAAAACAAAATATACTCCCGGATGTTCCATTCATTATAGTATCCGGAACAATAGGCGATGAGAATGCCGTGGCGCTCATTCGAAACGGTATAACCGATTATGTGCTGAAGGAAAATATATACCAGGTTCCGCTGAAGATAGCACGAGCGCTGAAGGAAGCTGCCGAACGGAAAGAAAAAGCAATGACAGAAACATTGCTGAGCCGAAGTCGCGAACAACTTCAAAAGATACTGGATCAGTCGCTTGACATGATCTGTACATTTGACGAAGCGGGAACCTTTCTGAGTGCAAGCGCTGCATCGAAAAGTATATTAGGGTATAAGCCTGAAGAAATTATTGGTAAAAGTGCCTGGTCGATCATTCATCCTGATGATCTGCATCGCTCTATGGATACTTTGGGAAAAGTTGTAAGTGGTCTGGATGCGACTAATTTCGAAAACCGGTATCGTACCAGCGAAGGTAAGTATGTGTGGCTACATTGGTCTGCCAAGTGGGATGCCCGTGAAAAAGTGTCCTATTGTGTTGCACGTGATGTAACGGAAAAAAAACAGGCTGAGGCTTTATTACAGAGCAGCGAGAAACGTTTCAAAGCACTGCTGGAAAATAGTACCGATGGTTTATCGATCTATAGCCAGGAAGGAGTTCTGCTGGAGATAAGTTTATCCGGACAAAAGATATTGAACTATGAATCGGATGCGCTGGTAGGTAAATCTTTCCTGGATATTGTTCACACCGAAGATCGTGCTAAAGTAAAGGAAGCATTTGATTATGTTATCGATCAACCCGAGCTTGTTAAAAATATAGAGTATAGATCGCTCTTATCCGATGGTTCATATCGCTGGATCGAACTGAACTTTCAAAATCAGTTGAAAGAACCTGCTGTGGCCGCAATCATCGCGCACTATCGTGATATTACGGAACGCAAATTATCGCAGCTGATCATTCACGAAAGTGAAGAAAAATACAGGACTCTATTTGATATGAGTCCTTTTCCGATGTGGGTATTTGATGTAGAGACATTCCGGTTTCTCAACGTGAACAATGCTGCTATTCGTCATTACGGATATAGCCGCGAAGAATTTTTGTCGATGTCCATTAAAGATATTCGGCCTGCGAACGATGTTGGTAAGATTGAGCGGATTGTCAGCCGCACCAAAACAAGTGGTATATTTAGTCGTGGTGTCTTTACCCACATCCGCAAAAACGGACAGCGTATTTGTGTAGATATACAAAGCAACCTGATTGAACTTGACGGAAGAAAGGCGCGGTTGGTATTGGCGAATGATATAACCGTGCATGTGCGGTATGTGAAAGATATAGAAGAGAAGAACAAGCGGTTAAATGAAATAGCGTGGATCCAATCGCATGGAGTGCGGGCACCGTTAGCCAGGATAAAAGGCCTCATTGAGCTTATAAAGTTTATGCCAGCCGAAGAGCTGGACTTACAGGAGGTGCTCAATAATATTATTGTATCGGCAGATGAATTGGACAACATTATACATGAGATCGTCCGTAAAACAGAACAACTCGAAAATTGAAAGAGGGTCATGCGTTTAAAAGTATTGATTATTGACGATGACCCGATTATACTCGTACTGCATAAAAGCATAACGGTACGAAGTGGTTTATGTACAGAACCCTTAAGCTTTCAGAATGGAAAGGCTGCATTGGACTATCTGCGCAAGGAAAGCAGCGCTGAAGAAAAGTACCTGTTGTTACTGGATATACATATGCCCATTATGAATGGCTGGGAATTTTTGGACACCATCAAATCCTCTGCACTCTGGGAACAGATAAAAGTTATCCTGATATCTTCATCGATCGATGCACGCGATCATGAAAAGGCAAAACAATATTCGCAGGTTATACGCTATATTGAAAAACCACTCCGGTTTGATATATGTCCTCAGCTGCAGAGTATAGTTTCCGATCATTTCTGATTTATACCGATTAAGCGACCGTTTAAAATTATCTCACGCGGGGATAGATCCCGGTGTGGCTCTATAGTATATAGTATACTTATTTCTTGGACGATCAGGGTGTGTGCGAAAACACTTCGTTTCAGTCAGGGTATATTTAATAATTGAATTCATATTCTATAGTATATTTTATTCCCGGTAAATATAGTTTGCTCATTACCCTTACAAGTTGCGGTGATATAGGCTGATATATTTACGAAACCGGTTTCGTAAGTAAAAAGTGATTTGGGCTGGAAATTCTCAAAGCGAATTGTCAAGTTCGTGAAGTGTTTAGTTTACAGTTAATACTAAATCTTCACCAAATCAACCAAAGCCTATGAGAAAATTGTACACGTGGTTAATCCTTTTACTATTCTGTGCAACCGGATTTATGCATGAAGCAACAGCACAAGCTTCGCTGCAGGTAAAAGGAAAAGTAGTATCAAGCGATGGTCCCTTACCGGGCGTTTCTATCCAGATAAAGGGTACAAGTACAGGAACAACTACCGATACGAACGGTACCTATTCGATTGTTGTAAATGATAACAATGCCGTGCTTGTATTTTCATTTATAGGATTTCTTTCCGAAGAAGTATCTGTGAATGGGCAAAGTATAGTTGATGTAACGTTGACAGAAGATGTAGCAACACTTTCGGAAGTTGTGGTAGTGGGTTACGGTACAGAGTCTCGTAAAAACCTGACGAGTGCCATCAGTACTATAAAAACCGAAGAACTGAACCGGGGCGCGATCAGTGATGTGGGGCAATTACTACAGGGTAAAGTTCCGGGATTGAACATATCACGAAGCGGTGATCCCAACCGTGCTGCTGCTATCATTCTGCGCGGTGCTTCTACGCTACGTGAAGGAGCACAATCACCATTGTTTGTTATTGATGGTGTGATCGGTGCAGATATATCGCTGATCGCTCCGGATGATATTACTGCTATCGATGTATTGAAAGATGCATCCGCCACGGCTATATATGGAAACCGCGCAGCCAACGGGGTAATCATTGTTACTACAAGGCGTCCCACCAAAGGCGAGGGTACAGTTTCTTATAGCGGCTATATTTCCGTTGATAAAGTATCCCATCAGTATGAAATGATGGATGCTAATCAGCTCCGCACCTTTGTACAAGACAATGGTCTTGCGTTTAACCCGGCCGATGACCTCGGTGTAAATACAAACTGGCAGAATGAAGTACAGCGCAGTTCCGCGGTATCGCATAATCACAACCTGTCCTTAACCGGTGGGGGAGACAAGACAACCTATATAGCGAGTCTCAATTACTTTAACCAGGAAGGTATCGTTCGGGAAAGTGGGTTGAAAAGAGTTGTTGCCAAACTGGGTGTTGAGCAAAAAGCATTGCGCGATAAATTGAAATTAGGATTGTCTGTCACTAATTCGTTTAGCGATGCTAAACTTGTACCGTATCGCAATACCGTGTTATCGCAAATGGTAAGTTATTTGCCAACGGTGCCAGTGCGCAACACGGATGGAACATACTTTGCATTTACTACGAACAATCACAACAGCGATTATAATCCTGTAGCCATGCAGGAGAGTGCAACGGAGCGTTCGAAGTACAATACATTTCTGGGTTCATTTACAGCACAGCTGGAATTGCCCTTCAACCTGAAGTATAATTTACAGGCATCCTATCAAAACCTCACCACCAACTATGGTGCGTACTATAATAGCTACTTTACCAATACGTTCGAAAGTGTGCGCAGTACGCCTGATCCTCCGAATAATCCAAGCTTCATTAATATTACCGGTAAAGATGGTCTGGCTGTGCGCAATACCTATCAGTATACCAATGTGATTTTCGAAACATACCTTACGTGGGACAAGAACTTCGGTAATCATTCTGTAAATGCAGTGCTGGGATATTCATGGCAGGAAAATACCAATGGTGATGGCTTTCAGACATCCAGTACTAATTTTTCTACGGATGATGTAGGCTATAACAATTTCTCGCTCAGCAATCCGTATGGTGTCAGCGATTTTCGTGCAGACTTTGGATCGAGTGTAATATATGACCAGATCCGTTTGATCTCTGACTTTTTACGCGTGAAGTATGATTATGACAGTCGCTATCTATTGCAGTTGTCTTTGCGAGGAGATGGATCATCGGCTTTTGGTGTGAATCACCGTTGGGGATATTTCCCTTCAGTCGGTGCCGCGTGGAGAATTTCGCAGGAGAGCTTTATGGATAACACCAGTTTCATAAATGATCTGAAGCTACGTGCGAGTTATGGTGTTACAGGCAACTCGGCCGGGTTCAATGCCTATACTACGAGGCTGCTATATGGCTTTGTAGGAACAACGGTATACCAGGGTAACTGGATCAATGCGATCAGCGCTATACAGAATGATAATCCCGATCTTCGCTGGGAAAAAACAGCCACTGCAAATATAGGGCTTGACTTTTCCATTTTGTCCGATCGCATCAGCGGTTCTTTTGAAGTATATGATAAACGTACTACTGATGTAATATACCCGTATCCTGTAAATACAAATCAGTATTTATACTCGCAACTGGTAGCCAACGTGGGCGAAGTGTCCAACAAGGGCTATGAGATTGCGCTGAATGCCAATGTGGTTGATCGCGGAGGTTTCAGCTGGAATACAACGCTTAACCTGGCGCATAACAAAAATGAAATAGTTACCCTGTCGAACGATATATTCAAGGCAGACAGTATTCGTGTGTTTACTCCTGACGGTGGGGGTCAATCCGGTTCAACAATTCAGGCATTAATGAGTGGCCAGCCCATCGGTACATTTTATACCTATAAATATGCCGGTAAAAATGAAAATGGTGAATCGCAGTATGTAAACAGCGATGGCACGTTAACAGCTGTGACCAATCAATTATCAGTAGATGATTACCAGGTTGTAGGCAATGCGCAACCGAAGCTGCTGCTCGGCTGGAATAACAATCTGAAGTATAAGAATTTCGATTTGAATATTTTCTTTCGCGGTGTGTTTGGAAACAAGATCATGAACGTGACACGTGCTGATCTGTTCAGACCCGGTACAGCTACCATCAACAATATTCCGGTAGAGGTGGCTTCAGAATCTGTAAACGATTTCAACTCCTATCGTTATTCGTCACGCTTTGTAGAGAGTGGTAACTATGTGCGCCTGGATAATGCAACGCTTGGCTATAATTTCAAAAAATTAGGACAGGATATTAAACGGCTGCGATTATACGTTTCGGTAAACAACCTGTTTGTAATCACAAACTATAAAGGTATAGATCCGGAAATAAACCAGGGCGGTACGGCTCCGGGCGTTGACTCGCGAAATTTTTATCCGAAAACGCGTACGTTCATGGTAGGTGTAAATGCTTCATTCTGATAGCCTGTGCTAAACCTAAAAATTAATCCAATGAAACGAATAAAATATATAGTTATCATTCTTCTGGCGGGTATACTTAATTCATGCCACGACCTCAACGTAGATATATCAACCCAGCTTACGGAAGAAAATTTTCCAAAGACTGAAGAGCATTTTGTAGCGGCAGCCGGTGCTGCATACAGTGCATTTCGCTTTGATTACGCAGTGAAATACTGGTTTCTTCAAACGCTGAGCACAGATGAAGCCATTATGCCGGCACGCGGAGGTAACTGGTACGACCAAAGCCGTTACGAGCAACTTCACAAGCATACGTGGACAGCCGATCACGCTTTTGTGCTCGATGGATGGAACTACCTGAGCAACGTTATTGCCAATACCAACAAATCATTGCAGGTAATTGAAGATGCTGAGGGTGGAGATACCGATGCAAAAATTCAATCTATAGCTGAGTTGCGTGTACTCCGGGCGTTAACATACTTTATGATGATGGACTTGTGGGGAAATATACCTGTGGTAACAAGGTTTGGTGAAACTACACCACCTTCCACTACACCGCGCGAGGAGGTTTTTACATTTATTGAAAATGAAGTTGTTGAGTCACTTCCAAACCTAAGCAGCGAAACAGGTGTGAGTACTTATGGACGTCCGAATAAATATACGGCCTATGCGTTGCTTGCAAAGATGTACCTCAATGCCCAAGTATATAATGGCACCGACCGCTTCAACGATGCGATTGCCGCGTGCGACAGTGTGATCGGATCAGGTGCGTACCAGCTGGAGAAAGACTATAAGAAGATGTTTTTCTTTAACAACGGTCCGAATATAAAAGAGTTCATATTTGCAATACCATTTGCTCCGTCAACACCGAATGGGTACATGCTATACAACCGCTACTGGCTGCCGCGTTCACTGCGTAAGAAATATAGTCTCAACTATGATCCGAGCGCACCGATGAGCACCATACCTTCTTTCTATGCATACTTTAACGATGCGAACGATATTCGTTCACAACTCTGGCTCACGGGCAAGCAATACCTGTTCGATGGTACACCGGTTACCGTAAACACAACCAAGTTAGGTTATGATGAACAGTATACCGGTTCAGACGCAAAAGATCCAATTGTATACCACGTTGAACTTACACCGGATATAGTATTGCGCGGTACGCGACCTTTTGATGTTGGTAACGATGAGAAGGCGTGGAACATGGGATATAGAAGTATAAAATTTTATCCAGACAGTACGTCTTCTACACGCAATCAGAATACCGACCTTCCCGTGTTCCGGTATGCAGATATACTCCTGATGAAAGCCGAAGCAATTTTAAGAGGTGGTGCTGAAACGATGGGACAGACTCCGCTGTCGCTTGTGAACGATGTGCGTTCGCTGCGCACAACCTCGGCAGCACTCAGCAGCGTTGACCTGGAGTTTATTTATGCAGAGCGTAATCGTGAGTTTGTCGGTGAGAACTGGCATCGAAACGATATGATCCGTTTCGGAAAATTTGAAAACCAATGGGGATTCAAAACAGATACGGATCCTGATAAACGGCTCTATCCCATCCCTACAACAGCAAGGCAACTCAATCCTTTGCTGGAGCAGAACGATGGTTACTGATAGATGATTTGGGTAAATCAGAGCCTGGTATAAGATACCGGGCTTCTGTTTTTTTACCCGGTGAACAATTACAGACTATAGATGCGCACAGGAAGCAGTTGAAATACAGGCAGGATGCTTGCTTTCTCCGAAAAGATTAAAGTAATTACTGTGCAATTCCTGACCGTTCATGAAATCATCAGATTCCTCAAGCCTGTTGCGCAGAATCAAAAGTATCTTGCTCATCCGAAAACCGTGGTTCAGAAAGATCGTAAAGACGATCTGGATCTTATTCTTCATCTTTACCATAGGCACTCCGTTGTATGTATACCTGGTAATGGAAAATCCCTGGAACCTGTTTGGTCCGTTGCCCAGCCTGCGCGACATTGAAAATCCCGAGAATGATTTTTCTTCCGAAGTGATCTCGGCCGATGGTGCTTCCCTCGGTCGCTACTTCTGGTATCACCGAAGCCAGGTAACGTACGAACAACTTCCGCCACTGCTGGTGAGAACGCTTCTTATTTCGGAAGACCATCGCTTTTACGATCATGCCGGTATGGATTTCTGGTCGTACCTGCGTGTGCTCAAAGGAGTGGTTACGCTAAATGCACAGGGAGGTGGCAGCACATTAACACAACAGACGGCCAAGAATTTATTTCGCACCCGCGGTAAAGAACTGCAAGGCAAGCTCGCTGTATTGGGACGTCCTGCAGAATTACTCATCAGCAAAACGAAAGAGTGGATCATTGCCTACGAACTCGAAAAGACCTTTACAAAAGAAGAGATTATCGCGCTATACCTGAACACCGTGCCGTTCAACAACAATGCATACGGAATTAAAGTAGCATCAGAGACGTACTTCGGCAAACAACCCAAAGAACTTACTATACCTGAAGCTGCATTGTTGGTGGGCATGCTGCAGGGAACAACGCGTTTTAACCCGATTGATTACCCCGAGCGTGCGCGCGATAAACGAAACGATGTACTCTTTAAATTATACCAGCATAACTATATATCTGAAGCTGGCTATGATTCATTAAGTGTATTGCCTTTGCAACTCAACTTCAGTGTACAAAATCAGAATCACGGCATTGCTACGTATTTCAGAAGGATACTGGAAGGAGAGATGCTGGCATGGTGTAAAGAGCACGGCTATAATTTATATGAGTCAGGGTTGAAAATATATACTACGATTGATAGTCGTATGCAGCGCCTCGGGGAAGAAGCGATGACAGAACACATGCGCAAACTTCAACGCGACTTCGATCATGCCTGGGGTAAACGCAACCCGTGGGTAAATGAACATGGTGTTGAGATGAAAGACTTCCTCGAACGAAAAGTAAAACGCACCGATACCTATAAAGCATTGGTGAAGCGATATGGAGAGAAGTCAGATTCGGTAAAGATTGAACTGAACCGGAAGAAACACATGCGCATCTTTACCTGGCGTGGCGATCGCGACACACTGTTCAGTACGATGGACTCTGTTCGTTATTACCATCGCTTTCTGCAAACCGGTATGGTATCGATGGACCCGCGAACCGGTGCCATCAAAGCGTGGGTAGGGGGTATCAACCATGTATACTTTAAGTACGATCACGTGCGGCAGGCGAAGCGTCAGCCGGGATCAACGTTCAAGGCATTTGTATATGGCAAAGCCATTGAAGACGGCTATTCTCCCTGCGACCGGTTTATGGATCTTTCGCCTTCTATCAAAGTAAATGGTACGGTATACCGTGTGCCTAATTCCAACGGTACCTACGGCAGCGGAACCAAATATACTTTGAGACAGGCCCTGGCCCGTTCACTCAATACAGTTACGATGCAGTTAATGGAACAGGAGAAACCTGAAAATGTAGTGGCTTTCGCCAGACGTTTGGGTATAACCAGTAATCTTGATCCGGTATATTCATTAGGACTCGGTACCAGTGATGTGTCGCTGTTTGAAATGGTAGCCGCCTATAGCAGTTTTGTGAATTTGGGAGTATATACCAAACCATACTATATAACACGCATCGAAGACCGCTATGGAAATCTGCTGGAAAGTTTTTCAACAGAGAAGAAGCAGGCTACCGATGAACGCACAGCCTATAAAATGGTACACATGCTGCGCGGTGGTGTGGAAGAAGATGGTGGAAGCTCGCGCGCATTGAGCGATGCGGTAATCGCGAACAACGAAGTGGGAGGAAAGACGGGCACCACCGACAATGCCTCTGATGGATGGTTTATAGGTATAACTCCAAATCTTGTTACCGGTGTATGGGTAGGTGGCGATGAGCGAAGTATACATTTCCCTTCGTGGAGCTTTGGCTCCGGTGGCAAATCTGCATTACCAATTTTTGATAAATATATGAGCCGCGTATACCGCCACCCGGAAGTAGGATATCCTAAAGGAGAATTCATGCGTCCGGCTATGGGGTTGGGTGAAGGAGCAACACTGGAATGTCCGGAAGAGCCGCAGGATGTTGAAGAGGAGTTTGTAGTAGAGTAGTAAATCGATGTAAAGTGTTGATCAAGGACATCGATATGAACATCAATTTACGTAGCACACTCTCTGTAAAAATGCGGATATATAGGTAAGTATAATCTTGATTTTATTGGTAAAACGCGTTGAATAAATTTGATTGGTTGTAACGGGCATCTCACAGTACAATGCTTCACGTTACTCAAAAATCCATAGTAATATATATATGAGCCACCAATCAGAAGTTATTCGATTACATGCGAAGGAAAACGGTACACTCGATTATGATACGACTGTGCCCTGTATCATTTTCTCACCTATAGGTTACATGACGGATGGATAATTTAAGGATTTCCTTAACCTCGGATTGCAATTGATGGTTGAGAAGAAAAAGCTGCACGGCAAAATGGCGTGGCTTGCAGATACATCTCAACTCGTAGCACTCCTGAGTGAAGAGTGGGCGGCTAAAGATTGGAATCCAAGAGCATTGTCTCAAGGTATACGGCATGTGGCATTTGTATTGCCTCGCGATGTATTCGGACAAATGCCAGTGGAGAATTACCTCGAAATGAATAAAGAAAATCAATCCTCTGCAAAGATGTCAACCGCTATGTTCGAGGACCTTGAATCTGCGAAGAATTGGTTACGCAATTCGTTGGCAGCACCCGAATCAGAATAAGCCCAAGAAATAGACGAGCAAATCCGGACAAATGAAGATTCAATTCTTTACCTGAATTTTATTAAATTCAAAAGGAGATTGATCGAGGCTTGGCGTTGTTTTGTTTGAATACCTTAAGTTCCTGTTTGAAAATCTTACTTCGGAATGTTGGGTTGTGAGTTACTTTTGAGTTTTTCAATTCTCTTTGAATAGCGCTGTTGTATGCTATCCTGCGATCGGAGGACGGATGAACTGTGATTTTAAATTATGGATCTACGAACGATACCAAATGTTATAGACTTTAATGTCGAACTGAAGCAACACGGATTCAAGGTTTTTGAAGTTGATACAAAGCGTTGCATTGCCCGATCGTTTGACCGAAAAAGCTTTTATAAGATCTGTATCATAACCGGAGGAAATATTATTCAGTATGCAGACAGGAGTTTTGAAGTAAGCGGGACAACCCTGTTCTTTGGAAACCCGCTGATACCGTATTCATGGGAAAACATCACCGAGCAGACCGGCTATACCTGTTATTTCTCGGAAGACTTTTTTAAAACACAAGACCGTTCGGAAAGTCTTCAGGAGTCACCGCTGTTCAAGATAGGGGGTACACCTATATTTGCGCTTGATGTTCTGCAAACAGATTTCATCAGTTCGTTATTTCAACGGATGATCATGGAGCAGCAAACCGGGTATGCATTCAAACAAGATCTTATCCGAAACTATATCAATCTCATTATTCATGAAGCGCTGAAGATGCAACCTTCCGAGCGGTATACCTGGCACAAGGATGCGTCTTCGAGGATTGCCATTCAATTTATAGAGTTACTTGAGAAGCAGTTCCCGATCGAACAACTCGATAAGCCTCTTCGACTAAAGACAGCCCAGGCGTATGCAGAGAAATTAGCGATACATGTAAATCACCTCAATCGGTCTGTTAAGCAGGTAACAGGCAAATCGACAACAGCGCATATTACCGAGCGAATAGTTGTTGAAGCAAAAGCACTCCTGGTTCATACGGACTGGAGCATTGCCGATATTGCTTACGCACTTGGCTTTGACTATCCAACATACTTCAATAATTTCTTCAAGCGAATGACAGGCACTGCACCCAAGTCGCTTCGTACCTGATGTGCATTTGTTGAAAGTATATATATATACTTTACGTCAAGCTAAGTTTATCCGGTTCAACCCACGTGGCGCGTGCCTTTACAGAGAATAGTAATTCGCGGGTATAGAATTGTAACGGGAGTTCTTTCGAAGTCCATTCGCTTTTGAAAAGCGTATTGCACAGATCGACCAAGGCGAGTTCACGATTCTTGTTGATGAATTCACGGATAATTTTACACCAGAAAATAGTGAGCGTTTCATGATAGCCTTTCTCCGGAGTATTCTGGCCCCCAGTCACTACGTTGTACGTAATGATACCGCTTCGTAAGTAGCAGATGGCATCAAACTCGTGGTAATTTTTGTTGAACCAAAGCGCAGTAATGAGATGTGCTTCATGCGTCCATTCCGGTACGGGCAGCGTGCAGTTCCGGAAGTTGGTAACGAGATCCAGAATTTCTTTTTCGGTGTTATACCAGGGGTGAGTGAGCGTTGACATGTTTGCGCTATACGGTGGTTAGCGTGATACTTACGATTTTAAGCGCGTAAAGTTCAACGATTGCACTGTAATATAGATCACATGATCGGGTGATTAAACGGTAGCACCATCAAACCACGTTTTGAAATCCGGTACCTTTTCACGACTCACAATAATCTCCTTGTCAAATTCCTGTAGCAACGTAATTTTCAAACGACTGTTGGAATATACCAGTACATCTTTGATCGCGTTGATATTTACAATGAAGGTTCGGTTGATGCGGAAGAATGCGCGTGGGTCCAGTACATCTTCCAAAGATTCAAGTGTATAATCGATAATGAATTTTTTTCCGGCAGTTGTTACCAAATATACATCGCGTCCTTCAGCATAGAGCACTACAATCTGATCGGTAGTGACAGAACGTATATGTTCCCCCACCTTTACCATGAACCGATTTTTATATACATGATGCTGCGAAGTATTAAAAGCCTGCTGTATGCGTTGCGACTGATCTGTATGCAATGTGAATTGTTCGCGCAGCACCTGCAGTTTATGCAGACTTGCCGACAGATCGGTAAACGTAACAGGTTTCAACAGGTAATCGATGCTGTTCACTTTAAAAGCATCCAATGCAAATTCATTATAGGCCGTTGTAAAAATTACCGGCTTGCGAACCTGCACCTGCTGAAAGATCTGGAAACTTAGTCCATCCGTAAGTTGAATGTCCATAAAGATAAGATCGATCGTATCCTGGTTCTGTTGCAGCCATGCTACTGAACGTTGCACCGAATCGAGGTGCGCCATTACCTGTATGGAAGCATTGTATTTGTGCAGGTACCGCTCCAGCTTTTCCGCTGCCGGAATTTCATCTTCAATGATAACAACCTTCATGTTACTTATTTATAGCGATGCCTTCTTCTACTCTTAACACCGGCAGTTTGGTATAACTTTCCTGGTATGCCTTCACCTGTATCAACGGCAGATCGCTGTACAAGGCATACGATTTTTGCAAGCGGTTAAAAGCAATTTTACTTCCTTCGTATTGGATCAGGCGGTCGTTTAATTTATTCTGGATCACAAGGTAATCATCTTCGCGGTAGCAATTAATAATGAAAGGTTCAAACCGGGTAATGATGCTGTTGCGGATAATACTTTCGAGTACAATTGGCAATGATCCCGGAATGAGTCGCGCATCGGCATCAGTCTCATCGAATGATGTCTCAAAGCGAAGTTGTCCAAAGTATTTTTCGTTCAGTATACGGATAAGATTTTTGCCGGCATCCAGTTCAGAGGCAACGGGCACTAATTCCTGGTGGCGGTTGGTCAATACATAGCGATAAGCACTCGCCAGTGAATCGATATAGTCTTCTGCTTTATCTACATCGCGATACATAATGCCGATCAGGTTCTCTAAACTTTCATAGAGCAGATCCGGGTTAATGTCCTGTTGAAATTCCGTCATCTCCATTTCCAGTATCTCGCGTTGCTGCATCTCGGCCTGGATCTTCAATGTGTTTTCTTTCTGTAAATAATAATGGCTCAGGTATAAAATGTTATAAAGTAAAATCGTGACTGTAAAGATGATCAGGAAAATAAGCGCCTGTGTATCGCTCATACTGAAACCAATAACATATCGGAAATACAGACTCAGCGTAGTCATAACAAGTCCGATCGATATAAACGTAGTGGTGACTACCTGAATGGGTATATGGAAACGCGCCTGATCGGAGCGGGTATATTTACCCAGCAGTTTAATGATCAGCCTGCAACTTTCGAAGGCTATAAAAGTAAGTACAATAAATACATATACTTCTTCACTTCTGAACAGTTCGTTTACCTGTGCTACTGTGTTGTTGATCATCAGCACCAGCAAATAGATCAGCACACCGTATACAACCGGTGCAACAATGCGAAACACAGGATGATTGACAAAGTATTGTTTTGTATAGCTCTTGCGGCTCATACCCTATGCCTGCTTTAGATAGATAGGTTCATTTTTTTCAGTGGCCAGTATAAGCGGTAACGATACACTGAATTTATCATCATCGCGTACTTCTATTTTACGATCTGTAAAGAGCTGATAGCGCTTCTGAATGTTCTCAAGTCCCACGCGGAACGAAGTAACGTGATCGTATACACCGGTCTTGGTATTCATTACACGCAGATACGAATTGTCCTGTGCCGTGATATAGATAAAAAGTTTTTTGTCGTTTTGTACCGGGTTGTGTTTTACCGCGTTCTCCACCAGCATCTGCAAAGTAAGCGGGGGAATTTTGCTTTTCATGATCCCCGAAGGGAGGTTTATCTCCACATGCAGTTGTTGCTGAAAGCGGATCCGAAGCAGGTAGTAATACGACTGAACAAAGTCTACTTCCTCCTGCAACGTTACATAGCGTTTATGCTGTGTGTTCAGTATAAACTGGTACGTTTGTGCCAGCCTGCGAATGAACTGTTCTGCCGATGGTAAATCCTTAAAGAGGAGAGAGGAAATTGTATTCAGACTATTGAATAAATAATGCGGACTGATCTGGCTCTTCAAGGCTTCAAACTGTAATTCAAGTTGCCTGCGGTCGCGTTGCAAATTTTCGATCTGTGCCACTGCGTAATGTTGATACGAGAACAACAGCGCATACACAATGTTGTATATAAACATAACCGTCAGCAACAGGATGATCGTCTTCAATACAAGGTCGTCATCCTTCGAAGAGAAACCGAGCCATATACTATCGGGACCAGCTAACGCTAGAAGTGCGCTCGCTGCACCAAAAACAAATATAGCGCTGAGTACCGCGTTGGCTATATATCCAGTGAGCAGACGTCCTGCAAAATGTTTGCTCCACGGAATAAGGCGATCGAGTTTCCGGTTAATATATAGCAGGCTCACACCGGCAATGCCGCCCAATACCATACTAAGAAATATCCCCAGGCTATCGGTGTGTATATCCGGGAACTGTGCCGTTTCGCTGAAGCGCAGATACCCGTAAAACATGAAGCATACAAAGGCGGGCAAAAGCATCACCACCAGTACATGGCGCAGCACATCACGCATACGGGTATAATAAGCGGTTGAGTTCATGGTATTGCAACGCACCTGTAAAATAAGAATTGCGCATCAGTTTTGAAATGATTTATACTTCAGCGGTCTAGTCAATCGCACGAACTGCTCTGCCATAGTATGTTTCTGATTCTATAGACTTGGCTGCATCGCGGTAGGCATCTTTCAGTGGTGTGCTCCCTGTTTTTACCTTTGGTGCAATATTCGTCAATACTTCCGTTGCATAATGATCAGACTCAATGCGCTTGGTCACCTGGATAACTTGTATCAACTGACTTTCGCTAAGCGAACCGGACGATGCCGCGCGTGTTAATACCGTTGACTTGTAATGATCGCTTCCGATAGAACCAACCAGGTTCAGGACACTGGTGAACTGGCTATCCGTGAGTCCTTGTTTTTGAAAAAGGTTGTTCAGTACATCCGAACGGTAATGATCCGATTCAATAGTAGAGATGATTGAAAATGTAGCCGTCAGAATTTCAGGTGTGAGTTTGCTGCGCATCAGGTGGTTGATAACTTGTGTGAGGTAGTGATCAGACTCTATATCTTTTATCGACTCCACTACACGCTGATATGAAGCTTTGGATATACCAGGCTTGTCCAATGCCTTCGTGAGTACTTCTGTCCTATAGTGATCCGATTCGATCGACTTCGTTGTATTGATCAGTTCAGCAAGCGTTGCGTCATTGAACGTTGGCTGTTTTAACAACGACAGCAATACATCCGTTATATAGTGATCAGACTCCATGCGCGCAGCCGACTGAAGTATTACTACTACATTTTCAGGAGTAGTGGATGAACCTTGTAAAGCTTCCTTGATCACAACCGTTTTATAGTGATCAGAGTCTATATCATTCGTAGCAGCAAATACAGCCGTGGTAGCTTCTTTTGTTTGTAAGAATTTCGCGATGTTCGTTTTGAGAAACTCTGCCTGATAGTGATCGGAATCTACTTTACCCGTAATAGCTTTAAGAACCGTTATATACTCACTGGGTTGCAATGGTTTTTTCATTAACATGTTCGCGTACTGAATACGTACAGCGTCATTTTCAAGACGGTCAATTTCTGCGAGGGCCGCGGCTGTGCCACCTTGTTTATAGTAACGGTTCAATCGACTCTCGGCAGATATACCCGTGGAGCGCACAACTTCCGGAAGTATTTCACCGAGCCATGTTTTGCCATTTTCCCACGAAGAAAGCGAACGACCTTCGTAGTATTCTTTTTTCATTTTGCCGCCTCCGAGCGATTCGATTTTCACCGTGCGCTTGCTGCCGAAAACTGTTTTGCTGATCTCGAGATAACCATCATCCGAAATGGATTTTATATCGCGGTCATCATCGGTCACTTCAATTTTCCCGCGCAGTTCAATGTTGAACTCCGTGCCGTTGGAAGAAGTCGAATACCGGTAGCGGCTTTTGCTATTATTGATTTCGACAGAGGTATTGGTTGATACCGATTCATTCTGCCCCAGTGCGGACTCCACCAGTATCAATATCAGGAAAGCGATTGTCATCAGGTTGCGTGCCGTGTATTTCATATCAGATTTTGTTTTTATGCTAATCAACGGTACAAGAATGGTGATAAGATTCACACTTATAAAGAGTATTGTAATGAAGTGTAGAACGGGTGTAGTGAACCGTATAAAACGGGTTAACGGCCTGAAGCGTATAGGCGGAGTGAAGAATTTGTTTGAAAACGATTCCGTTGATTCAGAGCAATTTATATGATTTTGGAGCGGTATATTTTTGATCCCGGGAAAGGTACGGGTAGTAACTATTTTAGGTGACTTTGTCTATTTAATTCGTAGTCATCTTTCAGGTACAATATCTTGGGTAAAACATCGAATTAAATCTATGATCGGAAAACTGAAGAAGAGAATCGTGCTGATTGAAGAAGACGACAAGCTGCGGGAAGGCCTGAGCTTTACCATTGAACACAGCGGTAATTACTCCATGGTAAATGCCTATAAATTTTATAGCGATGCCATCCGGCAGATCCACCGCGATTGTCCTAATCTGATCGTTATGGACATAACCATATCCGATATGCATGGAGTGGAAGGTATACGTGCCCTGAAGAGTAAATATCCGGCAGAGGTAGTAGTATATACCGATATTGATTCTGCGCAGGTGATCAATGAAGTATTGAGTCTCGGCATCAGCGGGTATATATTGAAAGATGTAGCACTCACCGATTTTATCCGCTCGCTCGAAAGTATTGTAAACGGTGGAGCGGTACTGAGCCCGGCCGTTGCTAAAACGGTGCTTGAGTTCTTTCACCTCAATCCCTATACACCGCTTTCTTCGAGAGAGACGGATGTATTGCGATTGATCACACGCGGTAAAACGTATTCGGAAATTGCCATGGAACTCAATATAGCGATTGAAACTTCCAAAACACACATCCGGAATATATATAAGAAGCTCAACGTAAATTCAAAGTCGGAAGCCGTGCGCAAAGCACTCAACGATAAACTTGTTTCTGTTGGTGTAGATTAGTAACCGGTATATATAATCCCCGCACGGCAGGTACTATTTCTGTAGTATTCCATTAGTTTATTGCTACAGGTTGAACCGCATTATTCACCTGCCTGATCTTCTTTTTTACAGATGGTTGTCTGTCATAAATAAAATCTCCTGTTCCTTCCAAAGTATACCTGATAATCTAAAACGTTTACGGTTCCAGCGATATATAGCAACATCATGCTGCAGTGCCAGTGATCATGAATAAACCCTGGAAGATGTTGCAACGCTATGGCTACCGTAACAATACCGAGAAATCGGTAGACCCTCACGGTTAAAATCGGTACATCAGGTTATTTACTGCGCATGGATACTTCCGCACTTTTAGGGCTTAACATTAACCTAAATCTAACAAGGATGAAGTATCTACTTTATGCATTCGTTATGGTGCTGCCTGCGATTGGTCTGGCGCAGAACAGGACTGTTTCAGGAAAAGTTACTTCGGCAGAAGACGGAAGTGCGCTGCCCGGAGTAAATGTATTACTGAAGGGAACTACGGAAGGGACGGTAACAGACTCCGATGGAAACTTCTCCATAGAAGTAAACGGCTCATCGGGTACACTGGTGTTTTCATTTATAGGCTTGAAGACCGAGGAGGTTGAATTGGGAAGCCAGGTATATGTTGGTCTCAAAATGCAAACCGACATCAACCAGTTAACGGAAGTGATCATTACCGGTGCGGGCGAACGTGACAAGAACTCCTATACCGGATCGATCACAGCCGTAAATGCCGACAAGATTGAAAATCGCCCGGTGGCTACGGTAGACCAGGTGTTGCAGGGAAGCGTGCCTGGCTTGCAATTGAGTGCTTCATCTGGTACTCCGGGGTCTGTTCAGAATATACGCATTCGCGGAAGAAGCTCCATCACGGCAGGTAACGAACCACTCTACGTTATCGATGGTATACCGGTATATACCGGGGAGAATGATGTATCAACCTCTACCAGCGGACTGAGTGTACTCTCATCACTCAACCCCAACGACATCGAAAGCATGTCTGTATTGAAAGATGCAACGGCTACTGCTATATATGGTGCGCGGGGTGCCAACGGTGTAATCATCATCACAACAAAGAAAGGAAAAGCCGGGAAACCGCTTGTCTCATTTTCAGCACAAACCGGCTTTGTTTCACGTGCAGTGGAAGGACCGAAGATGTTGAACGCATCGCAGCGTGAAGAATTATACTATGAGTCGCGTGTTAATGCCGGTGATGCTGCTTCGATTGACGAAGCGAAAACAGAATATCCAAGCGGTTGGGATGGTGTAACCGATACCAACTGGGGCGATGTGCTGACAAACGATGATGCTAAAACTGCGAGCTATGATATATCGGTACGCGGGGGTAATGATCGCTCGAATTATTACTCTTCCGTAGGATACTTCAAGCAGGATGGTGTGAACGTGGGCAGTAACTATAAACGCATTACCGGTAAATTCAACGTAACCACTGCGCTTGGTAAGAAGATCTCGCTGGAGAATGCTACAACCGGTGCGTACTCATTACAAAACGGACAGTTGGAAGGTGCCGCTTACTTTGGAAACTCCGAGCTGGGTAAACTCTTTTTGTCTCCGTGGGACAAAGCATATAACGATGATGGTACGATCAATACCGATCTGTCCAGTTCCGTATTCAACCCGCTATATATAGCTGCCAACGACATTAACCGCAAACGGCAGGTTCGTGCCATGAACAACACCGTGTTGAAGTTCGATATCACGGATCGGCTACGCTTCACGTCATCGCTCGGTATAGACTATATTGTAACAGACGAGCTATACTACGACAACCGCGTGCATGGCGATGGTGTTGATGTAGATGACGATGGTAACGATGGGGCTTCCTATACCTATATGAACCGTAATTTCAATTGGGTTTGGAAGAATATGCTGGACTATAGCATCGAGATTGGTGCGCAAAGCAAACTCGCCTTCAAAGCTATATATGAGGCACAAAAGAATAAATACTATACGATTGGTACCGGTGGTATAGCCATCGCGGCAGACGGTCTCTATTACCCGTCTTCTGTAGCAACACCTGATTTTGCTTCCGGTTATGAAAACGACTGGGCGATCAATTCCCTTACCGGTATGGTAAACTATGCATTCAGCGATCGCATATTTGTAGACGCTACACTGCGTAGTGAAGGCAACTCACGCTTTGCTCCAGGCAATCGCTGGGGTACATTTTATTCACTCGGTGCATCGTGGGTGTTATCGCGTGAAGCATTTCTTTCTGGTATAACCTGGTTGAATCTGGCCAAGCTGAGAGGTTCGTACGGAAGAACCGGTAATGCAGCCATCGATCTGAATGAATACCAATCCTTCCTGACCTATGATGGTTCATACGATGGTTCGGCAGCAGTATATCCGGATCAGCTTGGTAACGATCAACTCTCGTGGGAGAAAAGCAACTCCTGGAACATCGGTATAGATGCTGAATTTTTCGGAAGAATTTCTGCGACTGTAGAATACTTCAACCGCACCAGTTATGATCTGCTGTTAGACGTACCGTTGTCTCGTACAACCGGCTTCACCAGTCAGTATCAAAACGTAGGGGAGATGGTAAACAAAGGTATCGAAGCGTCCATCAACGTAGACGTGATCAAGACACAATCTTTCAAATGGACCGTAGGCGGTAACATTACTTCGCTGAACAATGAAGTAACCAAACTGCCGAAGACATCGGATGGTGATGAGATTGGCATTGTAGGTACAACGCAGATTGTAACTGAAGGCGAAGCTGCCTATACCTGGAACCTGAAGACATGGGCCGGGGTAGATCCGACTACGGGCGCTCCGCTCTGGTATGTTAACGGTCGCAGCGGTGAAACAACATCAACCTATAGCAAGGCAACGGCCGTTACGCAAAACGCAAGCGCACTCGCTACACTATACGGTGCTGTGAATACGTATGTAGAGTATAAAGGCATATACCTGAGTGGTTCGCTCTATTTCTCCGGAGGCAACAAAGTATACGATCAGTGGGCAGGCTATACACAGTCAGATGGTCGCTATACATTTACCTACAACGCCTATGCACGTCAGTATGACCGCTGGCAGCAGGCGGGCGATGTATCCGAGAATCCTAAAAACGTATACGGCAATACATCCAATTCCAACGCTGCATCTACCAGGCGTTTATACGATGGCGACTTTATGCGCCTGCGCGATGTAACGGTGGGTTATAATTTTCCAAAGAGTCTCATTTCCACCTTCAAGCTGACCAACCTCGGCATCTATGTGCGGGGTACAAATCTCTGGACACATGTATCAGACAGCAACCTGGAATTCGACCCCGAGGTTAAACCGGATGGAGAACTGGATCTGACAGCACCTCCGTTGAAATCTGTTGTACTCGGTATCAAGCTTGACTTCTAAACTATATCCGTATGAAAGCATTTAAAATATCAATCTATATATTTCTCGGGATCTCTTTGCTGACTTCGTGTTCCAAGGATTTCCTGGAACCGGAAATCACCACCTCGAAGGATGTGGAAACAAATGTGAATACGGCCGAAGACCTCGATGGTATTATACTCGGGGCTTATGATCGTATGAATGCAACAACATACCTGGGGAGAGACTATATTGTATTTGCTGAAGTTCGTTCAGACAATGCCTTCAGCAATGGTAACTCCGGAAGGTTTGTTGGTCCGGGACAATTTTTTCTCAACGCTACCGATGCATATCCATCGGACACATGGCTTCAGATATACCGCGTTATTGCCAATGCCAACATTGTTATCAACACCGAAGTGGAAGATAATGAGAGTGACGAAGTGCAACACCTGAAAGGCGAAGCGTATGCCATTCGTGCCCTGGCGCACATGGATTTACTGCGTTTGTATGGTGAGCAATATTCAGGCGGTACACTGGGAGTTCCCTATATCACTGTATATAGTAGTGGTGAACTGTATCCGACTCGTTTAACTATCGATGAAGTATGGAATAAGATAGGAGCCGATCTCGAAGAAGCCGAAGCAAAAATGTCGTCTGCGTATGATAGCGATTCACCTGCGCGCATCACAACGCTGGGCGTAGCTGCATTGCAGAGCCGGTACTATTTATATACAAAGAACTATACCGCGGTGATCGAGGCTGCCGAACGCGTGATTGGTTCCGGTGCGTATAGCCTGGCCGATGTAGACACGTATACAGAGGTGTGGGCAGGCTCGGGAGGTAACACATCCGTTTTTGAACTGGCCTTTACATCTACCGATAACCTGTCGAATGATGCCATCTATAATATATACCAGGGCGCGAGCTACGGAGATGTTGAGGCTACTACTGATCTGTATAACGCTTATGAAGAATCCGATGTTCGCAAAGAGTTATATACCTATAACGCAACTACAGGCAAGATCAGAATGACTGGTAAATATCCAAACCTCACAGCTAACATCCGTGTGATCCGCTATGCCGAAGTTGTTTTAAACTATGCCGAAGCATTGGCGCATACCGAAGCGGGCAATGCGTTGGAC
>DJFR01000133.1:65035-68957 GCA_002432545.1 Flammeovirgaceae bacterium UBA5867
TACCATTCCCGATTCCACAATCGGAAGTAAACGCGAATCCCAACATGGAACAAAATGATGGATATTAACAGCACCCATCCATATAGTTTCATTTAAACCTTTCAGCACGGGAAGAAGTGTATACAAGTATATATCTTCTTCCCAAAGCTGATAGCNNNNTCCAGAAAAACGTTTTCCTTCCTGAGATACGTATATTTCCGAAGTATACCTTCTCTTTCAAAACCAACCTGCTCATACAGGCGAATCGCCTTTGCATTGTTTACTGCTGTGCTCAGCTCAATCCGTAATAGGTTTTTCGTTTTACCAAGCGCTATAATTTCCTGCATCATCTTCACGCCAAGTCCTTTGCCGTGGTAATCCGGATGTATCGCCAGTCCACCGAGGTAAGCGATATGACCGGCCCGGTGTGTATACGGTATGAGCTTGAACATGCCTGCGTCATTCCCTTCATGATTGAATATATAGAGCACATTCCGTTCCTGCAGCTGATTGAATTCGGGCGCAAATTCAGCAGCATCCATAAATTCGTAAAGCAAAAACGGATTTACTTCCGGGTGCATATATAGCTTGTAGATGAAATCAAAATCTTCTTTCTGTACAACACGAATCATTTTTCTATTTGTTAAAACAGCTCAAGATACAATGCTTCTATTACGATGCCAATGAGTTGGAGGACAAGATTGTATTAGAGGAGGGTAATTCGAGTCCTACGATACATACCCGCACGGTTAATTTTGTACACATTGCCTTGTACAACACCTATACGCTAAACCTTTTTCTTCTATGACAGACGAAAGCAAGCAGGAGTTTAAACCACGTTTGGGATTGCTGGATGCTACGATGATCGTAGCCGGATCAATGATCGGCTCGGGTATATTTATTGTGAGTTCCGAGATTACACGTAGCGTGGGTGGTGCAGGTTACCTGGTGGCCATGTGGGTGCTTGCAGGTGTCATTACCATTATAGCAGCGGTAAGCTACGGTGAACTTTCTGCGATGTATCCCAAAGCAGGCGGTATGTATGTTTACCTGCGCGAGGCTTTCGGACCGCTCACAGGTTTCTTATACGGATGGACATTCTTTACCATTATACAAACCGGAACCATTGCTGCGGTAGGGGTAGCGTTTGCTAAATTTACTTCGTATTTGTTGCCCGCTGTAGGAGAGGAAAATATAGTTCTGTCGCTTGGATCATTTCATCTCAAGGCATCTCAACTCTTGTCGATCGCGGTAATCGTATTGCTGACCTATATTAACAGCAGAGGTGTGAAGAACGGTGCGTTTATTCAGACCTTCCTTACGCTTATTAAGATTGTCTCAATAACCGGACTCATCGTGTTCGGTTTTCTATGGGGCGCTACTTCGGAAACCTGGACACTGAACTGGCAAAATGCGTGGAGTGCTTCGACACTTTCAGTAGAAAACGGAAACGTTGTGTCTTCTGCATTATCGGGACTGGCATTCTTCGGTGCTATCGCGATCGCCATGAAAGGATCGTTATTTTCCAGCGACTCCTGGCATAACATCACGTTCATTGCCGGTGAAGTAAAAAATCCAAAGCGAAATATAGGACTTAGTCTGGTACTCGGCACATTGCTGGTAACCGTAATTTATGTATTGACCAACATCATGTACCTGGCGGTGATACCGCTGGATGCAATAGCATTTGCCAAAAGCGATCGGGTAGGCGTGGTGGCGGCTGAGTATATATTTGGTCCCGCAGGTACCATCATTATCGCGGTGATGATCATGATCTCCACCTTCGGCTGTAACAACGGACTCATTCTGGCCGGTGCCCGCGTATACTATACCATGGCAAAAGACAATCTTTTCTTTGCGCGTGCGGGTGTCTTAAACAAACACGAAGTTCCCGCCCATAGTCTTTGGTTGCAATGCATCTGGGCGTCAGTGCTGTGTCTTACCGGTAAATATAACGACCTGCTGGCACTGGTAATTTTTGGTGTGTTGATTTTCTACGTGCTCACCATCATCGGTATATATGTACTCCGCAGAACCCAACCGGATATTCCACGACCCTATAAAGCATTCGGCTACCCGGTATTGCCGGCAATATATATAGTCGTAGCGTCAGCACTCGCTATACTGCTCCTCATCTTTGAAACGATGTATACCTTGCCGGGCCTTGCCATTATTCTGTTGGGCATTCCTGTTTATTATTTTATTTTGAAAGGACAATCGTTGGCTGTTAGTCGTTAGCCGTTACACGTTATCCGTTATACGTTAACCGTTAACCGTTAATCGTTAATCGTATAAAGGTTAGCGGGTAATAAATCCAATTACTCGAAGAACATAAAGAAGGCACCAGGNNCGTTAATCGTTAATCGTGGGTGGGGGATAGATTCGCTCTTAGATGAGCGGGTATATTTCCTTTTGGGAAATAAAATCCAATGACACAAAGTTCTCAAAGAAGACACGGTGTTACTCAAAGTTTTCAATGCAATGGTTTGAGTTCCGGGTAACGTTTAAAAATTAACGGATAACGATTAACGGCTAACGCTAACGACTCCGTAAGTGTAATTTTTACGTTTTTAATTGGATAATTGAATATATTGTTCGATGTTAATATAGTATTACTACCTGCTAATCGGAGTAAAAGGTAAGCCTTTGTATCCTGATAGATTTGTAACGTTGAAAACTAAACAGATTAGCTTATGAAGATTACATGGGAAGGAGTTTTTCCTGCCGTTACAACAAAATTCAGCAAGAACGATACACTTGATTTTGATGTATTTGGAAGCAATATAGACGCACAGCTCGCGGCAGGTGTAGATGGTATTATCATTGGAGGAACGCTGGGGGAGTCAAGTGTACTGACCAACGAAGAGAAAACCGATTTATTGAAATATACTCTTCAGAAAGTAGAAGGTAAAGTTCCGGTGGTACTAAACATCGCAGAAGGCTCTACACGTGAGGCTGTAAAGATCGCAGAGTCTGCTGCCAAAGCAGGACTTAGTGGTTTGATGATGCTGCCACCGATGCGCTATAAATCCGATCACCGCGAAACGGTTACATACTTTAAGACTATTGCAGAAGCAACCGATCTGCAGATCATGATCTACAACAACCCGGTAGACTATAAAGTAGATGTGACACTCGATATGTTTGAAGAACTCGCGGCCTGTAAAAATATAGATGCCGTAAAAGAATCTACGCGTGATGTGGTAAACGTTACACGTATGATCAGTCGCTTTGGCGATCGCTTCAGCATCATGAGTGGTGTTGATACACTGGCGATGGAAAGCCTGGTGATGGGTGCGAAAGGCTGGGTAGCCGGACTGGTATGTGCTTTCCCTGCAGAGACTGTCGCTATATATCGTCTTGTGAAAGCAGGGCGCATCAAAGAGGCGATCGAGATCAATCGCTGGTTTATGCCCTTACTGGAACTGGATACCTACGCTAAACTGGTACAGTATATAAAGCTGGCAGAAGCGGAAGCCGGTATAGGAACGGAGACTGTTCGTGCGCCAAGATTAACGCTGGTAGGAAAAGAACGCGAGGAAGTGCTGAAGATCATTCGCGATGGTATAAAAAATCGCCCTATACTTCCCGATTATCTCAACCTGACAAAAAAAGAAAAAGCCGTACAAGTATAAAACCGTATATAGAGTGTGATGATTGAAAAAAGTGATGAGGTAATGCAAAAGGCCGACCGCGCCTTTCAGGTATATAAAACAGTGTCGCCACAGAAGCGCGCTGAACTGTTGTATGCTATCGCAGAACAAATTGATCAGCTCGGAGACGAATTGATTGCTGTAGCCGGAGAGGAGAGTTGTTTGCCGGAAGCCCGTCTCAAAAATGAGAGAGGCCGCACCATCAACCAGCTTCGATCTTTTGCAAAATTACTGGAAGCCGGTGATTGGGTACAAGCTACCATTGATACCGGAGATCCGGAAAGAAAACC
>DJFR01000133.1:68983-92091 GCA_002432545.1 Flammeovirgaceae bacterium UBA5867
TGTACCGTTGTAGTGAAGAGTCATCCCGCTCATCCAAAAACATCATCGATGGTGGCTGGTGCTATTCGTGCTGCGTTGAGACAGTGTGTACTGGCTGAAGATATATTTCAGGAAGTAACGGATACCAGTATAGCAGCAGGACAACAGTTGGTAAAGCATCCGCTTACAAAAGCCGTGGCGTTTACAGGATCTTTTGCCGGGGGAAAAGCACTTTTTGATTTGGCGAACCAACGTGAAGAACCTATACCCGTATTTGCCGAGATGGGAAGTATAAATCCCGTGGTGTTGTTACCGGGTGCTATACGTGATAATAAAACGTTACCAACTACAATAGCGTCATCGGTATTATTGGGTGTAGGACAATTCTGCACCAATCCCGGTCTGTTGATCGTGGTGGATACCGAAGGCTTTGCATCTTTCCTGCATAAACTTTCTGTGGAAGTAGCACAGGCTGCTCCGGGTACGATGCTGCATGCCGGTATAGCGGCAAACTATAAAAGCAAAAGAGCAGAAGCGCTGAAAGAAAAAGGTGTCTTGCGTCTTACCGAAGAAAAGGCTGAGACAACGGACAGGCAAGGCGCACCGGCACTCACGCTGGTAAACGCGCGCGATTTTATAGCGAGCACTGTTTTAAAGGAAGAAGTATTCGGGCCATACTCGCTCATCGTTAAATGTGAAGATGAGACTGAATTGAGACAGGTAATTGAATCCCTGAAAGGTCAGCTTACGGGTACTGTGTTTGGACTGCCGGAAGAATTATCGGAGTATAAATCGAGCATCGATTTGTTGCATGCACGCTGCGGCCGGTTGATATTCAACGGAGTGCCTACTGGCGTAGAGGTAACAAAAGCAATGCAGCATGGCGGACCATTTCCGGCCTCAACTGACAGTCGCTTTACTTCCGTTGGTACCGATGCTATCTATAGGTTTGTAAGACCTGTAGCGTACCAGGATTTTCCGGAGCAATTTCTGCCGCCTCAATTGAAGAATAATAATGAACTGAATATTCTGCGCTGTGTAAACGGAACGTGGACACGCAACGCAGTAGAAACTTTTAATCTGCAACAAGCTTGAGGAAGACTTTTTTTTGTATCGATGCGCACACCTGTGGTAACCCGGTGAGACTGGTAGCAGGCGGTGGTCCTATATTGGAAGGAAAGAACATGAGCGAGAAGCGCCAGCATTTTTTGCGCGAGTATGACTGGATTCGGAAAGGACTGATGTTTGAACCCCGCGGACATGATATGATGAGTGGAAGTATACTATATCCGCCATCCGATCCGAAGAATGATATGGGTGTATTATTCATTGAGACAAGCGGATGTTTACCCATGTGTGGTCATGGCACCATCGGAACGGTAACCATTGCAATTGAAGAAGGATTGATTACACCGAAAACGCCCGGTACATTACGATTGGAAGTCCCCGCGGGTATCATTACCATAGACTATAAACAGGAAGGCAAGAAAGTAAAGTCCGTGAAGATACGGAACGTGAAAGCTTACCTCGCTGCTGCCAATATATCGGCAGCGTGTCCTGATCTCGGGGAACTCACCATGGATGTTTCATACGGTGGTAACTTTTATGCCATTGTAGATGTTCAGCAAAATTTTCCGGGACTGGAACATTTCAAAGCGGAGCAGCTGATCGGATGGAGTCGCATACTGCGTAACAACATCAATGCTAAATATAGCTTTGTCCATCCGGATGATCCTACCATTAATGGATGCAGTCATATACTGTGGGCTGGTAAGCCAATTGATCCATCATCAACCGCGCGCAACGCTGTCTTCTATGGCGACAAGGCGATCGACCGCTCTCCCTGCGGTACAGGAACTTCTGCGCGCCTCGCACAGTGGCATGCCAAAGGAAAACTGAAGCAGGGTGAACCCTTTATACACGAAAGCATCATCGGCTCCAAATTTACAGGGCGTGTAGAGGAAGAAACCAGACTTCATGACAAACCTGCTATCATCCCGAGCATCGAAGGATGGGCCGTAGTAACCGGCTACAACACGATTATCATGGACGATGAGGAAGATCCTTACGCACACGGCTTCCAGGTAATATAGTATATATCCACAAACATAAACACCTCAACACACCAATACCTCGACACATGAAGAACGTTGCCATTATAGGAGGCGGAATAATAGGATTAAGCACAGCATACTACCTGCGCCAGGCAGGACACACCGTAACTATATTTGATCAGGGCGATCTGCTTGATAACTGTTCTTCCGGTAATGCGGGCATGATCGTACCAAGCCATATCATTCCGCTGGCCGCACCGGGAATGATCTCGAAAGGTATACGCTGGATGTTCAACGCACAGAGTCCTTTTTACGTGAAGCCCCGCCTCAACGGTAAACTTCTTAAATGGGGATGGCAGTTTTACAGGCACGCTACCAGCGAACATGTAGCACGCGCTATACCAGCCCTGAAAGATATCAGTCTGCTGAGTAAAACAATGTATCAGCAAATGGTAAAGGACAATCCGTTTGATTTCGATTACCAGGAACGCGGACTGATCATGCTATACCAGACAAAAGAGACTGAACACGAAGAAGCGGAGACTGCACACATCGCCAACAAAAATGGCATTGAAGCACATATACTTTCACCGGCCGATGTGCAGAAACTGGAGCCGGATGTTCAGGTTACGGTGCGGGGCGGAGTATATTTCCCGGGCGATGCGCACCTCATTCCGCAGTTGCTGGTAAAAAATCTGATCGCGTACCTGAAAAGGAATAATGTAACGTTTCATACGAATACGCCGGTAACAAATTTTTCACTGAACGGAACAGCTATTAAAAGTCTGCATACGGCACAGGAGAACAAAACATTTGATGAATATATTATCGCGACCGGGGCATGGTCGGGTATATTCAGCTCAACATTAGGACTCGACTTGCCGCTGCAGGGTGGCAAAGGGTATAGCTTTACCCTGAACGATGTACCTAAGAATATACGCATACCTTCTATACTGCTGGAGGGACGTGTAGCCGTTACGCCTATGGGTAAATCATTACGTTTTGGTGGCACGATGGAGATTAACGGAGTGGACCGCTCGATTAATATGAATCGTGTAAAGGGAATCGTTAATACTATACCGGCTTATTACCCGGAGATGAACGTAGCGATGCCACAGCAGGAAGCGATCTGGCGTGGTTTGCGTCCGTGCTCGCCCGATGGTTTGCCATATATAGGTCGTTCGGCACGTTATAAGAATTTGATTATTGCTACCGGTCATTCAATGATGGGTCTGAGCCTGGCACCTGGAACCGGAAAACTCGTAACATCTTTGGTAAATGAACAAGCCACGGATATATCGCTGACTCCGTTTAATCCCGAACGATACCAATAGGACACTAGAAAATAGCATAGTAATGTAAAGGCCGGATATTCCGGCCTTTTTTGTTATCGTGCATTTGCGATTTTGGGGAGGCTGGTTAACCATGTCATACACATCAAAATAATATTACTTTCAGATAATATCAGATAGGCGTCTGCGTATGCAGTGTGGTATATTCGTTCTGTACATTTATATTCTATTATAGAATAGCCTTTCGAAGGGTATATTATTTTTCTGATGCAATATACCTTCTTCTGAAATTACCGCCCTGTCATGTTCGCTGCAGGGATATAATCACTTGTGCTATGGTGTTCTGAAGTACTACATGATCTATAGTTGCTGATATTCTATTTGCTATATACTATATATCCAATTCTTATTTGGATAATATACTATTAGCATCAGTTAATATTCCGGAGAAGTGTAGGGAGTACATTTAATAATTTGGTTATATAAAAACAACTAAACATTATTCCCCTATGAAGGAAACTTTTACGAAACAAGTATTCCGGTTTGCATTATATATAGTGATGCTCACAACCGCGAATGATGTTTTTGCACAGCAAACAGTACGAGGTACTGTGCTGTCGGAAGCAGATGAAGGAATGCCCGGAGTCAACGTTGTTCTGAAGGGTACAAGTAATGGAACTACCACGGATGCTGACGGTAAATTTTCGATTAGCGTTCCGGGATCAGAGTCTGTGCTGGTGATAAGCTTTGTGGGATATATCGCAGAAGAAGTTGCCGTGGGCAATCAGTCGGAGGTAAATGTAAAGCTCACTCCGGATATAGCCTCGCTGCAAGAGGTTGTTGTGATCGGGTATGGAACACAGCGCAAGCAGGATGTAACCACCGCCGTGGCACAGGTGAAGCCCAATGAATTTGTTCCGGGGGCTGTGCGAAATGCCGGTGAATTATTGCGCGGTAAAGTGGCCGGACTCACGCTGAGTACTTCTTCCGGAGATCCGGATGCAAGCACGGAGATCCTGCTTCGCGGTATCACCTCTATATATGGTTCTTCTTCACCACTCGTACTGGTTGACGGCTATCCCGGTGATATGAACTCCATTTCTCCCAATGATATTGAAAGTATAGATGTACTTAAGGATGCATCGGCATCGGCCATTTATGGTACGCGTGGTAAGAATGGTGTTATTCTCATCACGACTAAAAAAGCGAAGGCAGGTCTTCAGCCGGTGGTTGAGTACTCAGGATATATAGCAACGGAAAGTTTTAACCGCAAAGCTGATTTCATGAATGCAGCCGATGTGCGTGCGCGTATAGGCGAGGGGTTGATTGAGGGCGCTTATGACAAGGGCTCTTCAACGGACTGGCTGGACGAAATTTCAAGAGCACCGATAAATCACTTTCACAACATTTCATTGCGCAGCGGTACCGAACGCACGCAATACGCGGTGAATGCAAGTTACCAGCTTGCCGATGGTATGTTTCTCGGTTCTGACAATGAAGAGTTCAAACTGCGTATGGACATTACGCAGTACCTCATTGCCGATAAATTGAAAATGAATGTAAACGTTTTGAAAGGTCTGCAGAAGTATGGCGGCTTCAACGGTTGGATATACCGCCAGGCATTGATCCGTAACCCTACTTCCCCGGTAACGGATGGTTCCGGTAACTGGACGGAAGAACCGGCACAGTTTCAATATGAAAATCCGCTGGCGCTTATCAAGGAGCAGGTATATGATAACAATTCACAGTGGACATGGTTAACCGGTTCTGTAAGTTACTTTCCGGTGGATAACCTGGAGTTGAAGATTGTAGGCTCTCAGCATCAGTGGAGCAATGAGACAGGAACGTATCAAACCAAGAAACATATCTCGAATATCCGCGATACCAAGAATGGTGTTGCGTTTATAAGTAATAGTTCAACAGTTGAAAATTACCTCGACCTTACTGCAGACTATACAAAAGTAATCGGACGTCATAGAATTTCAGGTCTTTTGGGATATAGCTACATAGACTTTGCCAACGGTGGATCCTCCATGTCAAATTTTAATTTTCCTACAGACGATTTTTCCTATCACAGTATAGAACTCGGACGTGCATTAAAGGAAAATCAGAAGGCAGCCTTTGTGGATAGTTACCAATCTGATTGGAAGCTGATAGGATTTTTTGGTCGTGTTGGATATGGATTTGCTGACAAGTATAATATACTGGCCAGTTTGCGCTATGAAGGCTCATCACGTTTTGGAAGCAATCATAAGTGGGGATTGTTCCCTGCCTTGTCTGCTGGTTGGACTATCAGCAATGAAGACTTCATGAGCGATGTGACAATAGTCAATACACTGAAGTTGCGTGCCGGATATGGAAGAACGGGATCTATATCCACCAATCCTTATGAATCGCTGACACGCTATGCCTATAGCTCCGATAATTTTTACTTCAATGGAAAAGATTGGATAAGTATACTTGAGCCAGTTGGAAATCCGAACCCTGACCTCGGTTGGGAAACTAATATAGAGTATAACATAGGTCTTGATTATAGTATACTGAATAACAAAATATCTGGTGCAATTGATTACTATCATCGTACACTGGAAGATTTGATATTCGAATATCCGGTGCCGGTGCCTCCCAATCTTGTAGGATTTACTCGTGCCAACGCTGCGACCATGACCAATAGAGGAGTTGAAATTACTTTGAATATTATACCAATTCACAGCGATAAATTTGAATGGACCACGAGTTTAAATTACTCGCTAAATAAAAATAAACTCACGTCATTGTCCAATGAGAAATTCAAAGTTGAAAACGATTTTTTCTTTGCAGGTTACACTGGCGACCCGATCCAGTTGAGTACGCATAAAATACAGGAAGGTAAAGCTATAGGAAGTTTCTTTGGCTATAAAAGTGTAGGTCTGGAGGAAGTGCCTGATAAGGCGGGGAAAGGCAAGTGGCTGGTAGAAGGTGAGAACGGTGAAATCAAGTCGATTGAAGATGTAACGGACGATGACCGTCAGATACTCGGTAACGGGTTGCCACAGTGGTATCTCGCCTGGAATAATTACCTGCGCTATGGAAACTTTGATATGAGTATAACCATGCGCGGTGCATTTGATTACCAGATTCTGAACTTCCAGCGCATGTTCTACGAGAACCCTACGATCACATATAATAAACTCCGCAGTGCATACGATAAGATCGATGGTCTTACGCTGGCAAGTCCGCAGTCGTACGTGAGTTACTATATTGAAGATGGTGACTTCTGGAAGATTGATAACGTAACGATCGGGTATAACATCAATACATCTGATGCCAAAATGTTCCGCAAGGCACGGGTATATGTATCCGGTTCCAACCTCGCTACAATTACAGGCTACAAGGGTATAGATCCCGAAGTGACCCGGTTGGGGCTCGCACCCGGTAACGATGATCGTGATAAATATCCAACTACGCGAACCTTTTCACTCGGTGTAAATCTTACATTCTAAATCATATACAGTGTATGAAAGCAATCAAACAAAAAATATATATAGCATCTTTTGTTTTTCTGGGGCTGGTTTGTTCCTGTACCGACCTGGATGAAACTCCGCATGATGTTTTATTGCAGGATGATCTCGGTAATTCTCCTGAAATATTGCAGGCACTTACAGCCCCGGTATATACCAGTCTCACAAATGTTATGTTCGGATGGCACGGCTTCTTCGACTTGCAGGAAGAATGTTCAGATGTTATTGTAACACCCGCTCGCCCGAATGGCTGGGTTGATGGAGGAACATACCGGGCAATGCACATGCATACCTGGAACTCATTTCAATCTCAACCGGCATCGTTGTGGAGCCGAGCATACGGTGCACTTAATATTCTGAATACTTCAATCGGAATCTATAAAAATATGGAGAATGTGGATGCCCTGTTGGCAGAACTGAGGGCATTGCGTGCTTTTTATTATTACCTATTGTTAGATAATTTCGGTAATGTACCGGTAGTGACAGAGGAAGATTTAGAAGGAGAAGAAGACGTTCTACCCGTGCAAAGTACCCGTGCAGAAGTATTCGCTTTTATTGAATCCGAATTATTGGAAGTAATGCCTGTATTAAATGACGAAAAAGTATACGGCAAAATGAACAGGTGGGCTGCGCGTATGGTATTAGCCAAAATATACCTCAATGCCGAAGTATATATAGGGGTGACCAAATGGGACGAAGCTATTGCTCAGGTAGATGATATCGAGACAAATGGTGGGTATGCATTGGAACCAAATTACCATGCAAATTTTATTGTAGAGAATGAAAATTCCGCAGAGCAGATATTCTCCATTGTATTTGATGCTACACGGTCAGGATGGTTTCATTATCCGTGGAAGACGTTGCATCCTTCCAGTGGTGCTACGTATGATCTGGGCGCACAACCCTGGGGTGGAAGCTGTGCTATACCACAGTTCATTGATACATACGATGCAAATGATAGCAGGTTGAATATATGGATACGCGGGCCACAGTTTGCCAGTGACGGAAGTCCGATATACAATACATTTGATCCTGCATTAGCAGATGTACAACTCGATTATTCCAAACAGATTGGCCATATCGATGAGACAAAAGAATATGAAGGATACCGCGTGGGTAAATTTGAAATTGAGCGTGGCGTATCTGGTAATGCAATCAGCAATGATGTACCATTCTTCCGGTATGCCGATGCGCTGATGATCAAAGCCGAGTGCCTCTTGCGCAAAGGGCAGGCCGATGCTGCAGCGGTAATTGTTACCCGTATACGTGAGCGTGCCTTTGCCGCCAGCCCAGACAAAGCAAAAGTAAAGGGCGAAGAGTTGATGCAGGGCAGCAAGTATAATTACGGCACCTATAAAAACGGAGTAATGCTTACTACCGAAGGCGGAGCCGATATACAGTATGGAAGATTCCTGGATGAGTTGGGATATGAGTTCGCTGCTGAATTTCACCGCAGACAGGATCTGATCCGCTTCGGAGTATTCACAAGTAAATCGTGGCTATCCCATATCCCGAACGGAGACCATCGATCTATATTTGATATCCCACAATCAGCACTTGATGCAAACCCCAACCTCTCACACAACCCCGGATATTAATATAGTATAAAAGTAAACCCTGACTTGAATATATACTTTTCGAGTCAGGGTTTACTATATAACGTACACACCTAAACACATGCACACCTAAACACGTCAAAGCCGTATTTTTCCGATAAACTCCTGCCGGTACGATTCACTGAGTGTAAGCACCAACGGTTTACCAGTCGATTGCGGAATGCTGGTAGTAATCTCATCGTGTGAGAAAAAATGAACAGACTTTATAGCCACCAGTTCTTTTTTATTGATGCGTGAGAATTGATCGGANNGTAGCTGTACCGTTTTATCACGACTATCAGAATCGGAAGTCTTGATATAGCCTACCTGGTCGAAGAAGAGTAACGCTTTGCCTTTATCTGTATTTAGCTGAACAAAGTTTTTTGCCGATGATGATTTGTTGATACGAGTCACAGCTTTTTGTATAGCCTGATGCAGGCGTTCTTTCGTTACCGGCTTGCGCACATAATCAATTGCGTCCAGGTCAAATGCTTCGGCTGCAAATTCTTTATAGGCAGTAACAAAAATAACCGGTTTACCCTGCAGCAAACTGGCAACGTGTAAACCATTCATTGCGGGCATCTCGATGTCGAGAATGCACAGATCAAAATCAAGGTCAGGTACTTCTTTCAGAAATATATCCGGGCTGTTAAATGCTTTTACAACTTCCAGTTCCGGCAATTGCTCACAAAGCATTTTCAGGTAGGTGAGGCCCGGCAGTTCATCATCGAGCAGTAAGCATCTGAGCTTTGTGTTCAAGTAAATTGATTTTTAAGTGAGCGATAAAAACATCTTCTTCCGTAAACCGATCCAGTTTGTAATTATTCTTGTAGATAAGTTTAAGACGTTGTTCGAGTGTTTCAGAACCAATGCCGCTTTTCTCTTTTCGTAAGGCAGCTTTGGTAGAGATCTTGTTGGAAACTGTTATTGAAAATGTACTGTCTCTGAATTCAAACACGATGGATATAAAAGCATCAGCACTTTGCAGGTCGGCATGCTTAAATGCATTCTCGATCAGGTCAATGGAAATCAGTGGAGCCAGCAAGCGTTGTGCATAGAGCGGATCTTCTTCATCAATCTTCGATTTTACTTTCAGCTCGAACAACGGACTTACCTTGATCTTGTTGATCTCGATCAGGTTCATGGCAAATTCAATTTCCTCCTGCGGTGTTACAAAGCGGTTGCGTGCTTCGTATAGTATATAATCGAGAACGTTGGCCAATTTATCCAGCGCAAAGTAAGTCTGGTATGCATGCGACTGAATGGAGTTAAGCACATTTTTAAACAGGTGCGGGTTAAGTCTTGATTCCAGCGATTCAAGTTGCAGGCTGTCCATTTTATTTTCCAATGCCGTGAACTTGGTCTGTATATCATTCTTGTTTTGTTCGGCATTGCGAAAACGGGCCAGCAGGTATGCGACCACGGCTACGAGTACCGCGATAATAACAACTGCTACGATGAGCATAAGAACAACAATATCCGGCTTCATAAATTAATCCGTGTCAAAGGTAATGGTTTCAGATGAAGCGTTCACTATACCACGCAGAGCAGGTTAAATGACTAGAAATTTCAGAAAAATTTCACAGAAAAAATAGTTGTTAATTTTTCGGTTGTCGCAGGTGGTTGCTGCCTTATTTCTTTGCAACATCATTCCGATAGTTATGAACACATACAACACATTCAAACAACTTCATCATCAGCCGGAAGCGCTGCTTCTGGGTAATGCATGGAACGCGCACAGCGCGCAACAGTTAGAGAAGAACGGATTCAAAGCGATTGGTACATCCAGCACGGCATTGTCGCATGCGTTGGGTTACGAAGACGGAGAAGGAATGTCTTTTGCCGAATTGCTATATACAGTAAAACGCATCGTTGCTTCTGTAAACATTCCTGTATCGGCTGATCTGGAATCCGGGTATAGCCGTACCGTTGCAGGACTGCTTGAAAACATTGATCAGCTTCACGATGCTGGTGTTGCCGGTATCAATATTGAAGACTCTGTGGTTACTGCAACCAGGCAGTTGATCGCTACGGATGTCCTTTGCAAAAAGCTTGATGCAATCCGGAATCATTGTATAAAAAACAATATACAGTTGTTTGTGAATGCACGCACNNCAGATGCCGGTGCCGATGGAATTTTTGTGCCCTGCGTTACCGCGATAGAAGACATTCGCCAGATTGTAGAAGCATCTGCTTTGCCGGTTAATGTGTTGAGTATGCCGGGGCTTGCTTCGTTTACAACTTTATCAGCTATAGGGGTAAAACGAATTAGTATGGGTAACTTTGCCTACGATAAAATGATGGCAGGTTTTACGCAAAGCATTGCCCGTATTCAGGAAGAGCAGTCATTTGATTCATTGTTTTGATTTAACATAAGTTGTTTTAACCGATAGTATATATGCAAAAGACGCTGACATTTCAGGAAAAGTATAACGCGATGCTGAGCGAGGATTCTTCGTTTGAAGGTGTGTTTATTACCGCTGTTAAAACTACCGGTATATTTTGCAGGCCAGCCTGCCGCGCCCGAAAGCCCAAAGCCGAGAATGTGATCTTTTATGATACACCGCAGGAAGCTATACTCAACGGTTTCAGACCTTGCAAAATATGCAAGCCGCTGGAGCAGGCGAGTACTACACCGGAACAGATTCAGCAACTGATCGATGAACTAAATAACAATCCCTATATACGGATAAAGGATTATGATTTACGAACACGCGGCATTGAACCCAGCCAGATACGAAGGTGGTTCAAGAAACATCACAACCTGAGCTTTCATGCCTATCAGCGAATGCTGCGGCTCAATTCCGCTTTTCATAAAATTACAGTAGGAGAGTCCGTTACCAGTACAGCATTTGACAGCGGCTATAATTCACTGAGTGGTTTTACCGATGGTTACCGATCTGTTTTTGGTAAAGCACCATCACGCTCCAAAGCAACGACCGTTATAAATATAGTGCGCTTCACAACGCCACTCGGTCCGATGTTCGGTTGTGCTACAACACAAGGTGTTTGCCTGACAGAGTTTACAAATCGAAGAATGCTGGAGACTGAATTTAAAACGCTTTGCAGACGCCTCGATGCAGTTATACTTCCCGGTACCAACAAACACCTGGAGCAGCTTGAAAAGGAACTCGCTGAATATTTTTCCGGTAAACGAAAACAATTCACGGTTGCGCTTCATACACCGGGCACTGATTTTCAGCAGAATGTATGGATGAAATTACAACAGCTTCCGTATGGAGAAACAACCTCCTATAAACAACTTGCTGTAGGTATGGGTATAGCTTCAGCGGTGCGTGCGGTTGCATCGGCCAATGGTCATAATCGCATTGCGATCATCATTCCATGTCATCGGGTTATTGGTGAGAACGGTGATCTGACCGGGTATGGTGGCGGACTCGCACGAAAGAAATGGCTGCTGGATTTTGAGAAGGGTATGGCTATAACAAAATAATATGTCCACCCGGTGCGCAGTTGGCATTGCCGCTCAGCGCCATTGACAAGCCACGAGAATGCGGCGAAATTACGGTTCAGTTGCGGTTTAAGCAGTTGAATTAACTTTTTGTGCAGTTTTTTGGGGTATGGATATACTTGTGGTATCTTTTTAGTGTACCTTTATCACAAACTGTAGAGCCCAACTATTAACCTGATATCCCTGAAAGTGACTGTTCGCGGTATAGGGGTATAGCGGGCCTATCGGTATAAGATGGAGACAATCTTAACCAGAACCCAATGAGCCCTAACCTGTTTGTAAAGAGATCAATTCTTTTCGTTGGTCTTTTATTTATCTCGTGGACTGTTTTCTCGCAGTCTGTTACAACGTCAGCCATTACCGGCTCGCCATTTTGCGCGGGTGCTGCTGTTAATGTTCCCTATACCATCAGCGGTACATTTACGGCCGGCAATATATTTACAGCACAACTGTCTGATGCTACTGGAAGTTTTGCGAGCCCGGTAAATATAGGTACACTTACATCCGCCAATGCCGGTACCATCAATGCTACCGTTCCGTTTACCACGACCAGCGGAACTGCGTATAGGATTCGCGTTGTAAGTTCAACTCCGGCTACCACGGGAACGAACAATGGATCAAACCTCACCATCAATGCACTGACTATAACAGCACCGGTTATAACCGGAACATCGTTTTGCCAGGGACAAACCTTCAGCATTACGTATACGGTTAACTGTAATTTCTCCAATGTATCTTCCAACAATATATTTACAGCACAGCTATCAGATGCTACCGGAAGTTTTGCAAGTCCTACAGCGATCGGTACCAATACATCAGTAACTTCCGGAACGATCAGCGCATCTATACCGGGTGGTACACCGGCCGGCAGTGCCTATAGAATCCGCATTGTAGCTTCAAATCCTTCTGTAACCAGTGCTACAAACGGAACGAATTTAAGTATAGAAGCGCCTGCAGGTGACCCTTCTGTTTTTGGAAGTAATGTATGGAATGTATATGCCTATATCGGCACATCGTTTACAACCTATGCGGGATATTATACCGAGAACAACCTCTCGTTTAACACAACAAACCGCTGGGCCAATAACACCAGTCCTTCCAACGCGAATGCCAGTGCCGGTAGTGCTTACCAGGGATGTACGATTGCCAATACCAGTACCTATTCTTTTATACACAAGCGCGCAGGTTTTACCTGTGGATATTACCAGATTGATATACCTGCGCACGATGACAATGTAACGTTATTCATAGACGGAGTACAGGTATATCAGCATATAGGTTGCTGCGATGCGCACACCAATGTATGGAGCGGTTTTCTGGGTACATCTTCTACAGTAGAAGCGCGCGTTCAAAATTCAGGCGGTGGTAATTCATACCTTACCCTGCAGTTCAGTACATCCACTATACCGTTAACCATGTCATCTCCGGTTACGGTCTGTTCAGGTACACCCACTACACTTACTGTCTCATCACCTGTAACATTATCATACGCGTGGACACCGGCCGCTACGCTTACACCTGCAACAGGTGCCAGTGTTGAAGCAAGACCGACAGCAACCACCACCTATACCGTTACAGGCACCGATGCAACAACAGGATGTACTATATCGAACAGTGTACTGGTAACTGTAGCAGCTACACCGACAACAACCATAGCTCCTGCGCCCTCTACGATCTGCTCCGGTATAACAACCATAACGCTCACGGCAAGTGGTGCGAATAGCTACACATGGTCGCCCAGCACCGGACTTAATACAACTACGGGTAATACGGTGATTGTTAACCCGGCAGTATCGACAACCTATACCGTAACCGGAAGTAACAACTGTGCAACGTCAAACGCATCTCGTTTTATTACGGTGCAGAACCCGCCCACTACACCTACACCGAGTGGCTTTGGCGATGGTACCTGGAATGTATACTGCTTTAACGGAACTGCATTCGGTGATTACTATGGATACTATACCGAAAACGATCTGAACTTTAACACTACAACCCGCTGGACAGATGCGAGTGGTCCCTCCGTTGCAAATTCTTCTACGGGTATAGGCTATACGGGATGTTCCGTGCCGATTACCAATTACTCCATGAGTTTTAAGCGAACCAATATAGCCTGCGGATATTACCAGATTGATATACCGTATCACGATGATAATGTAACGCTATATATTGATGGTGCGCAGGTATTTCAGCATAACGGCTGGGGTGATGTACACAGCAATGTATGGACAGGGTTTATAGGACCCACCAGCACAATCGAGTTACGTTTGATCAACTTCTCCGGTCCGGGAAGGTTACAATTCTCCATGACGCCCTCTGCCACTACACCTGTATCCGTTAATACTCCGGTTACAGTTTGTGCAGGTTCCAGTACAACATTGACAGCTACATCTTCCATCAGCGGAGCTACCTATAGCTGGGCGCCCGGTAATGTTGCCAACAACGGAACGATCGCCACGCCATCCAACGCCAGTACAAGTATATCTCCCAACGTGTCGGATAGCTATACCGTTACGTTAACAGATGCTGCCAAAACAGGATGTACTGCTACCAACTCGGTTCCGGTAACCATCGATCCGCTGGCCAATACAAGCGTAACGCCAACGGCAGGTTCTACCTATTGTCCGGGTACATCCTTTACCTTAACGGCAAGCGGAGCAAGCTCCTATACATGGTCATCGAGTACGGGCGCTGCCGGAGGTTTGAGTGCAACATCCGGTTTCCAGGTAACCGCTAGCCCTACCGTTACCACCACGTATACCGTAACCGGAAATAACAACTGTAATACACTCGATGCTTTCAGTACAATTACCATCAATCCATTGCCGGCTGTCAACACATATCCCACCAATACGTGGAATGTATATGCCTTCAATTCAACGGTGATCGGTACAAACTATTCCGGGTATTATACCGAGAACGGATCAGGAGCGAGTGGTTATGATTTCAATACAACCACACGCTGGGCAAATAATGCAGCGCCTTCAACAGCCAACGCTGCCAGTGGAAATGCTTACCAGGGATGTGCACTCGGAATTTATAATTATAGTCTGAGCTTCAAGCGTTCCGGCTTTACCTGTGGTATATACCAGATCAGTATACCGGCACACGATGATAATTTTACGTTGCTCATCAATGGTATACAGGTAGCACAACACGTTGGTTGCTGCGATGTACACGGTACACTTTGGACAGGTGTACTGGAAAGTACATCGGAAGTTGAACTGCGTTTGGTACAGGGCGGTGGCACGGCCTATCTGTCTGTACAATTTACACCGGTAACCCATACGGCATCGGAATCAATATGGACAGGAGCAGTCAGTACCGATTGGTTTACAGCGGGCAATTGGTGTGGTAGCATACCAACAGCTGCAACCGATGTGACTATACCGGCAGCGGGCCCGCGCAATATGCCGGTGATATCCGGTGCAGGTGCGGTGTGTCGTAACCTTACAATAAACGGAGCAGTGGCTTCCGGTACCTATAACTCGGCTATAGCAGCAGCAACACTGACTACCGGCTCAAGCTTTAATTTACAGGTATATGGAAGCTGGTCTAACAGCGGAGGGTTTACGGCTAATAGCGGCACTGTAGAATTTACAGGAACCAACGCAGCGAGTACAATTAGTGGTGCTGCCACACAAACCTTTCATAACCTCGTCATCAATAAAACCAATAACATTACTATCTCTTCCGGTACACAACAGGTGCGTAATCAGCTTACATTATCCAATGGTATAGTATATCAGAATGGTATACTGGAAATATTGAATGGTGCCAGTGTTACGGGGGCAAGCGATGCCAGTCATATCGATGGTGATATACGAAAAGTGGGGAATACATCTTTTACATTCCCGGTAGGCGATAATGGTCGTTATCGTCCTATAGCAATTTCGGCTCCCGCGGTGGCGACCGATCATTTTACCGCGCAGTATTTTTACAGCAACCCCACTGTGATATACCCGAATGCACAACGCGATGCTTCGATCAATCACGTGAGTGGTGCCGAGTATTGGACACTGAATCGAACGGGTGGTACTTCGGCTGTAAATGTAACGTTGAGTTGGGACAGCAACAGCGGAGTTATAGATGATCTGCCGGATTTGCTGGTGGCGCGTTGGGATGTAGGACAAGGTCGCTGGAAAGATCAGGGAAATGGTGGCACAACCGGAAGTACAAGCGCAGGTACAGTAACAACGAGTAGTGCTGTTACATCCTTTAGTCCCTTTGCACTTTCATCGGGTACAGGCGATAATCCGCTGCCGGTTACGTTGCTGAATTTTTCCGGTAAACGAAACAGTGAGAACCAGGTTGTGTTGCAGTGGGCAACTGCCAATGAATTGAACAGCGATTACTTCCTGGTAGAACGTTCGAAAGGAGGAAAATACTTTGAAGCCATTGGTACTGTAAAAGCAGCAGGTACTTCAATGCAACGGCATGACTACACGTACACCGATGCCCTGCCATTTTCAGGAAGCTCCTATTACCGCCTCAAGCAGGTTGACTTCGATGGAACAAGTATATATTCAAAGCCCTGCTATATCGATGGTGTGAGCGATGCATTGGTTGTCCACCCCAACCCGACTACTGATTTTGTCGAAATCGAATCGAATGGCGATGGCATTGGTACAGTAACCGTTCGCAATGAAATGGGTTACCTGCTGAAAGTGCCTGTAAAAGAATCCGGGCGTGGCGTTATCGTCAACATGACTTCGCTTCCTGCAGGTATATATATACTTGAAGTTGAACAGGAAACACGCCTGAGCACACATAAAGTAGTGGTCGAAAAATAAATCGGCTACCGATACAACGGATCTCCGTATCCGTTGTATCTTTATTCTATCAAACGTCTTTCATAAATATTCTGGCAGCATTGTTCGCAGAAAGTTCTTTCTGCCAATGCAATCACTTTGCTTCTGCGGAAGTAAAGATCAATTCCTTATTCAATGAAATTTTATGAAAGAGCATTATGCAACAGAATCAAACTATAGCCGTTCTTGGCGCTACCGGTAAGTCCGGAAAATATCTGGTCAATCAATTGTTAGAGCAGGGATACTTCATTCGCGTGCTGTTACGCGATCCCGGCAAATTTGCAATCCGTCATGCATGCATGGCGATGGTGCAAGGCGATGCCCGCGATTATACCGCTATATACAAGCTACTCGAAAACTGTGATGCTGTCATCAGCACATTAGGACAACGTAAAGGAGAGAAGCCGGTACTAAGCCTGGCCACTGCACATATCGTACAGGCTATGCGCGAACGGAAGATGAACCGATATATTGTTGTAACAGGTTTAAGCATCGATGTACCCGGTGATAAGAAAAGCTTTCGTACAAAACTACTGTCGCGCATCATGAAGTGGTTATTTCCTGCGGTAATTGCCGATAAGCAAAAAGAGTTTTCGGTGTTGACGGCCAGTGCAGTACAATGGACATTGGTACGATTACCGATGATTGAACTGACGGATGAGACTGGAGAGATTGCCATCGATCTGCGTGATTGTCCCGGAAAGAAAATTCGGGCAGCAGATCTCGCTGCCTTTCTGATCGGGCAACTATCAGACAATCGTTTCATACAGAAGGCACCCTTTATTGCAAGTATATAATTCAATGCAGGTGAGCCACGTGATGTGGCTCACTTTTTTTAATGATTACCTGTTGTGTAAAAACTATGCTTCCGATCAGTGGTTTAAAGAAGAATGATTATTGTCTTAAATCAATTATATTCACTGGCGATCGCAGTAATTATCTATCGTCTTTAATGCAGGCATGATCTTTCGTGTCGGGCTGGCTTCATGGTTTGTGTGCAAAGGTCAACACCGTAAGCTGGTTATAGAATATAGTTTGTTGTTAAAATGATTGAATGATGTACCATGACATTACCATATTGTTGATAGAGGATAATCCGGATGATGTAGTACTCGTACAAAGTATTTTGCGCGATACTGAATATTCCGCTGCGCGGTTAATACTTAAACACGCACTGGCAGATGCGATCGACTATGCTGTCGGTAATCCTTCTGTTAATGCTATTTTGTTTGGATTAGATATAGTGGGCATTGCAGGAATAGAAATGCTGCGACAACTCAGTGAAGCGTATCCCATCAGTCCGATGATTGTACTTACGCAGGAGGATGATGACGAGATGGCGATACAGGTGTTACGCGAAGGCGCGCAAAACTATATTAACAAGCACCAACTGAATCAACGTGTATTGAGACGTGCCATACTTCACTCCATAGAGCGAAATGAAAACCTGTTGAAGCTGAAAAATGCATACAGGGCGTTGCAGCTTTCGGAGCAACGCTTTTCCAGGCTGTTTCATTCCAACCCGGTAGCGGCACTGGCACTCACAACATTTGATGGTGTATTCGTGGAGGTAAATGAAAACTTTTTAAAACTGTTGGGCTATAAGCGCGAAGAGATCGTAGGTAAACATGCACACGAAGTAAATATCTGGCTTAACCCGGCTACGCGCGATCGCATGGTGGCGATGCTTAAACAAGGTGAAGAAGTGCGCAACAAAGAAGTAAAGCTATATACAAAGTCGCGTAAACTAATTGATGTTCTATTCTCGATGGACGTTGTTGAAATGGACAATGGCCCGATGATCATCTCCACCGCGAATGATATAACGGACAGGGTAGAGGCCGAAAAAAGATTACGCGAGAGTGAAAGAAGTCTGGATATACTGATCAACAGTTCGCCCGACCAGATCTGGCTTATCGATTACGAACTGAAACTGGTAAAGGCAAACAAGGCATTTTTCGATGCTGTAAAAGCTGCGTATGGTATAGATCTTCATGTTGGCGACTTTATACTTTTTTCTGAAGTACCAGACGATAAGAAAGAACAGTGGATGCAATACTATAGTCGCACACTGGCGGGCGAACATTTTACGGAAGAGTATGAAGATATAGATCCACGCTTCGAACAAAGGGCTTGTTTTGAAATTACCATGAACCCGGTATATAATGAAAAAAACCAGGTTATTGGTGCCGGTTGTTTTTCGCGTGAGATAACACTTCGTAAACAGGCCGAGCGAAATATACAGGCTATGAATGAGAAGTATGAAATACTCTCGCGTGCAACGAACGATGCCGTGTGGGACTGGAGCCTGGTGGACGATGTTATTACCTGGAACCAGGGCCTTGAAGCAATCTTTGGTTATGAGAAAGGAATGATGACATACACCGGCAACTGGTGGATGGAAAATATACATGAAGATGACCGGATACGTGTCATTGAAGAATTGTCGGCTGATGTTGTGCGGGGTGAAACCAATACTATTGCTAACTATAAATTCAGATGCGCCAATGGTACCTATAAATATGTGTTCAGCAGAGGTTATATCTTGTACGACAGTGGTAAGCCTGTGCGCATGATCGGTGCCACGCAGGATATAGATATACTTACGCGTGCGAACAATGAGATCAGGCGTTTGTCGCTCGTGGCCAGTGCAACCGACAGTCTTGTAACGATTCTGGATGCTGATGAAAATATAGAGTGGGTAAACGAAAGTTTTGAAAAACTTACCGGCTACAGGCTTGGTGAAATTCAGGACAAGAGCATTCGAAATATACTGAACGGTCCGGAGACAGACGCTGCTACCCTTGAGCGCATCCGTCATCAGTTGGAGGCCTGTGTGCCGGTTACCGAAGAGATTCTGAACTATACGAAGGATGGACATAAGTTCTGGATGAAGATCAATATAAACCCCGTGGTTGATCAGCGNNGAACGCAAAGTTACATCCATTGCCAAAGAGTTGTCTGAGTTGATCCAGAACGCCAACGCGGTAATTTTTGGTATAGATGCCAACGGAGGTGTAAACGAATGGAATACACTCGCAGTATCCGTTACGGGCTATAGCAAGGAACATGCATTCGGTAAAAAATTACTGGAGCTGCTGGTAGGTAAAGATGAGTGGGATGATACCGAGCTCATGATCCGTTCTGTATTGCAGGGACACCCGGTAAGTCATTATGAATTTCCGATGATGAATCGTGCAGGCCATAAAATTATACTCCTGCTCAGTGCTACACCGCGCAGAAATGCATCGGGGGAAATTACCGGTCTGCTTGCTGTAGGGCAGGATATAACAGAGCTTACACAATACCGTCAATCATTGGAAGAAAAGGTTAAAGAGCGCACGCATAAATTACAGGCTGCTTTGGAAAAAGAGAAGGAACTTGTTACATTAAAGAGCAGGTTCGCTTCCATGGTGTCCCATGAATTCAGAACTCCGCTCGCAACGATACGACTATCCGTTAACCACATCAAGAAGTATAAAAGTCGAATGAGTCCCGATGCAATAGATAGCAAGATAAAAGTTGTTCAGCAGCAGGTTGATCACATGACGCACATGCTTGAAGAAGTGCTGACGCTTGGCAAAGCGGAAGAGAGCAAGATCCAGATTTCAAAACGCAAAGTAAATATGGAGGCATTCTTCACAGGCATCCAGGAAGAGGTGGAGAATATCTTCAAACACTCGCACACCATTCACCGCACACTATATATGCAGCAACACGAAATTGAGACTGATGTAGATCTGTTGCGCAATGTGTTTATAAACCTGTTGAGCAACGCAATCAAGTTCTCACCAGGTAAGACCGATATTTTTCTGGAAGGACACCAGGAAGACAAGATGCTGATTGTAAAAGTACGCGATGAAGGACTCGGTATTCCGGAAGATGAACTGCCCAAGATATTTGATCCGTTTCATCGGGGTACCAATGTCGCAACAATTCAGGGGACAGGTTTGGGACTGTCAATTGTAAAAAAAGCTGTTGATCTGATAGGAGGGGAAGTTACGGTTTCCAGCAAACAGGGTGAAGGCACAGTTTTTACCGTTACTATTCCGGTTGGCTGATATGAAGTATATTCTCATTGTAGATGATACCAGACCATTGGCAGAAAGCATAGCCGATATATTGCAAATGGAAGGATATGAAGTTCACATAGCAGCAAACGGCATACATGCACTTAACACCATGGCATCGCGGGTTCCCGATATGGTGATCACCGATTTACTTATGCCCGAAATGGATGGACTTTCACTCATTCGGAAAATACGTTCCAGTGACAGATATAGTTCAATACCGGTGATTGTATTAACGGCCGATGCCAGTGAAGAGAGTGCACGCATGGGGAAGGAAGCCGGAGCGGATCTGTTGCTTACAAAACCTTTTGATGATACATACCTGGTTGAATGGATACAAAGATTTTTAGCCAATGAATAAGACAGAACGCATTAAGGTATTACTGGTAGATGATCATACACTGGTTCGTGATGCGCTCGCCATCATGCTCAGGCAGGTGGATGATATACAGGTTGTGGGTGCACTTTCGAGCGGAGAAGATGCGGTGAGTAAAGTAAATATACTGGCACCCGATGTTATACTGATGGACATCATGCTGAAAGGCATGACTGGTATTGAAGCCACACGCTGGATCAAAGAGCGTAACAGTAAAATTAAAATTATACTGTTGTCCATGGAGGTAAAGAAAGAGTTTGTAACCGCGGGCATTCAATCGGGTATAGATGGTTATTTACCAAAAGATGTAGAGAAGAATATTTTGCTGGATGCAATCCGCATGGCATACCAGGGGGGGAAATATTTTAATGAAGCGATTACCAGCCTGGTGTTTGAAGACTTCTATAAAAAGGAGAAGAGTACACTGCAGACCGAGGAGCGTTTAAAAGTGACCGATCTCACCAAACGGGAACGTGAAGTGCTGGCGCTGGTTGCCAATGGTAAAAGCAACAAAGAAGTTGCCGATCAGTTGTTCATCAGTACCAAAACCGTGGACACACACAAGACGCATATACTCGATAAACTCGGATTGAAGAATACGGCCGAACTGGTAAAGTATGCTATTAAAAACAAACTTATTCCCATGGAGTGATCGGCTGTGTTACGAAGTATATATATAGCCGTGAACTTATGAATTCACTGCGGCCATCAGCAACTCATACAGAAGTTTTTCTTCTTTGGGTGGAGTAGAGTAGAAAGAAGTTGCGGGAGTCTGAACCGAGTTTTCATAGTATTTGAAAAATGCAGCTTTATCTTTGTAGATCAGCGTAACTTTCAATACAGGGACATCGCCCATCTTAACCATCATGTCACCTTTGTCGGGGAAGGCGTGGATCAGGTCAATGATTTTTTTGATGGTGTCGGTGTCAGTGATCACAGCTTGTTTATGCGGAGCGATGTTATCACGCTCATCCGATATTTTGTTGTAATACTCCAGCAGAATTTTGTCGCAAACATCAGCCTGAAAAGTTTCTATATAGTTCATCGTTTCGGGTTTAATGCTTTCGGAGGAATTCAAATTCTGGGATGAACGGTTGCAGCCGTACAACAACATCGCGGCTGTCACAACAGACAGCATCACCGGGTTAAAATAAAATCGTTTCAGATGCATAGAGATTAATTAAAGCAGGATGCAAATATACTCAGGGTGTATTATATTTAGTTATAAATAAAGACCGGTCGGGATTTTTTTGAGGAACGGAATCCATCCTTCAGCAAGGGATTTGTATGAAGGGAAATCATCAGCCCGGCATATATTTTTACAAATTTCTGTACGATCACATTAAATCCCGATACTATGTCAGTGAATACATTGGAAGTGCGGCAGTTTTTGGGCAATGCTCCGTGGGATGCAGTTGAAGATGCTATACATCAGCAAAGTCTCATGTTCAATACCAGGTCGCTTGTCGATATCGGGTTTGATCCGTGTGATGAAATATGTGCTGCCGTAGAACGTGCCATGCAGGTATGTACCTATAACGGTTTGCCGGTGAACGATCATTTCAAACCGATTTATGTCTCCGACAATAATGCGCATACTGTACGGAAAGAGTGGAAGCTTTCTCGTCTTGCGTACATGCTGGTCATGCTCAACGGTGCATCAGACAACCCTATGGCTGGACGCCTGCAATACGAAGTACTGAAAGTATATATGCAAAAAACAGAAGAAGACTAACCGTGTCTCAATTAGCTGCCGTGCACTAAATCTATCGTTGAAAATAGTTGTTGGCTATNNAAGTCGCAATGATGATTGTAAAAGCAAACATAGCGATGCTCCCTGCTACGGAGAACTGCCATAGCACCGTTGCAAGATAAATGGATGCAGAAGTATGCAGTGAACATTTGACCACGCGGTTGATCAATGCCGATGCGAACAGCAAAACAAGAAGTATACAGGTG
>DJFR01000114.1:0-154 GCA_002432545.1 Flammeovirgaceae bacterium UBA5867
GTTATCAAGGCCGATACCCATAGACGTTACACCACCGTTTCTATACTCATCTATCTTTACTTCGCGTGTATTTACGCTTGCAGCATCCCAGGTCTCGGCAGTAATAGTAGCTCTGCGTTGTGTCTGGAATCCTAACATATAGCCGAACTCACCA
>DJFR01000114.1:202-32846 GCA_002432545.1 Flammeovirgaceae bacterium UBA5867
AGCTTCGTTTCCGCCCAGGATGTTTTCACCATAGCCATACGTATCGAAATCATTCGTGATGGGAGCGTTGAAGTCCGCAGACATCGGGTTGCCATAGTCATAGCTAACCTTTGTATTGTTGAAACCCAACACAAGTTCGCCACCATATATACCTTGCAGGCGAGTGCTTCCGCGTCTCTTTTCAATACCCGGTGCAATAACAATTGCTGTAGTATTTACTTTCTGCCAGTCATCTGTAAATGCAGGGTAAGCAGGATCCGGGTTCAACTGGTTTTGAGACACCACAGCCTTGTTTGTATTGCTGCGGATACCAACGTTGAAACGAACACGGTATGCAGTATTTGCATCCTTGATAAGCTTGCCAAACACAGCAATGTTGTTTGCAGGGTTAGAAGCAAATTCAAAGTTAGGACCATCGTTAAAGTTATCGTAACCATTCAAAAAGTTACCAAGGTAATCCAGGAACGGATTAGCGGATACACCAAGTCCCCACTCACCTGCTACCGGCAGATACGCTTCACCTTTTTTTGATTTCAGTACAGGAGCTTCTGCGGCCGTTGTCGTAGTAACTTCCTGTGCAATTGCTGCTATCGCGAAAGCGCTAAACAGCATTGACATATATATTTTCTTCATGTTTGTCTTATCGGATTAACAGATCGTGAGATTAGTCGTTATAGTATATATCGCGGATATATTCGCCACCTTTTTCAAGATCAGAGCCAGTGCTGAAGCCTTCGCCATAGAAAGTCTCGTTCTTAATACCGTCAGCATAACGTACATCAGCTTTGAAATCAACCAGGTGAATGTAGATTTCGAGTTCACGATTACCGATTTCTACTTCGATGGTATAGTTACCATTGCCATCGGTGGTAGTTTCAACATAACGAACTGACTCGTTGTAGTCATCATAGATAGCAGCAACCACTTTTTTGTTAGCCACTTTATCATACGTTGTTCCGGAGTTGTTGTTGGTGTAGTCAAAGTCGGCATACACTGTACCGGTTACTACAGCTTTACCCAGTGGCTGAGGGTTTACCGAGTTATCATTGTCACAACTTGTGATTGCGAAAGCAGTCACGACTGAGAGGGTAAGGAAAAGTTTTTTCATGATTTTTATTTGTTTAAAAAAATTTAGTGGCGCGAAGAAAATGGATTTCCTCAAAACGAAAAGGACGTAAACAGCGACCGTTTCAGAATTAAATTCCAGTGAAAAACGGAAGAGAAAAATTTAAATGGGAAGAAGGTATGCCTCGATAGAATAATCAGTCACAACGTATGGCTATACGCAGAATTAAACCAACGTTAATAAAAAATTAACATATTTTAATGTAGATATATACTTTATATATAGCGCAAAACGAGTTACTAACGAACAAACAACGGATAGGTTACACGCTACTTTAATGTTTTAATACTTTGCAAAAAGTATAACAAAAAATGAAGATCCTGTAATTACAAATCTGTAGCATTAAAAGTGTCGCCCTGGTTTAGGTCACCTGTCTCAAAGCCTTTTCTGAACCAGCGCACCCGTTGTTCCGAAGTTCCGTGTGTGAAAGAATCGGGCACGACATACCCTTGCGATTGCATCTGCAAGCGATCATCACCAATCGCAGTGGCCGCTTGTAACGCTTCCTCCAGATCACCCGGCTCCAGTATATTTTGTAGTTTGTTGGCGTGATGCGCCCATACACCTGCAAAGAAATCTGCCTGCAATTCAAGCCGCACAGAGAGTTTGTTATACTCTTCTTCACTTAACTCATTGCGTTTGGCGTGTACCTTGTCCGTTATACCCATCAGGTTTTGTATGTGATGCCCAACTTCATGCGCCACAACATAGGCCTGTGCAAAATCGCCCGGAGCCTTAAAACGGTTTTGCAATTCATCATAAAAGACTAAATCTATATATACCTTTTCATCTGCGGGACAATAGAACGGTCCGGATGCAGAGCTTGCCATACCACATGCAGATTCAACCCGGTCGCTGAATAATACCAGCGTGGGCTCTTTATAGTCTGACAGAAGTTTATGCCATACATCTTCCGTATCGGCTAATACAGTGGCGATAAATTGCTTTTGTTCNNACACCGGTTTGTTCCAGCAAGGTCAGCGGATTCTTACCCAGTATCAGGCTTATCACCACGATTATAACAATTCCACCCAGGCCTAACCCGCCTTTTGAAAGCATACCGCCACCGCCAAATCCTCCGCGGCCACGTTGATCATCTACATTAGAACTTTGTCTTCGACCGGTCCAGCGCATAGAAAATTAGTTGTAAGGTTTAGTTTGATCCGAAGTAAAGAACTATGCCATACCAATACATATCAGTATGCTATACTTACCAAGGATTAATATCGAATGGAAGTTACTAAAAAATCGGGCAAGTAGTGCCGGAGCGAATGTGTAAAGATTTTGCGAAAGGCTACGCCTGCTAATGTTTTTCAAAAACAACCGGAAGTGTTTTTATCCAGGCGTTGATAGCAGTACGATCCTCATCCGTAATTTTTGCTTCGTGGTGTATCCACAGGTAAGAGTCCAGCGGCATCCAGCCTTCATTAATGGATTCGGAGATCTCTTCTATTTTATGATTGGATCGTTTTTCCGGGTACGTTTTAAATTCCGAGAAGTTCAACTCTTCTTTACCCTCATCTACGTGTGCTGCCATCCACCAGGCCACCGGCTGAATGTTATAGTACCAGGGATAATGCGTGTTATTACTATGACAATCGTAACACTTGCTAATGAATACCTGGTGAACATTTTCCGGTATAGCATATACCTTTGAAATATCGTTCGCAGTTATAATCTCATCGGATACATTTTTGGCAGGACGAAAGAATTGTATAATGACGAGAACAGCCAATAAAGTGAATCCTACTTTCTTCGTGGTACTCATGATGCGCGTGTGTTACATATCAAATATAGTATATTTTAAAACACGCTCGTAAAAAGACTTTGCGTACGACAGCTTTATCGACCCTAACCGTATAAAAATTTACAGCAGCTGTTAGTAACTTCCCCAGTAACGCCTGGAGAACCATTCAACACTGACCAGCAGCAACAGCACAAAGAATACCCATTTCAGATTGATCAATGCCTTGTAAGCTTCTTCTGTATGAATTACACTTTTGGCTTCGGTAATAGCGAGATCATTCCGAAGATTGTCCATTTGAGAGACTGCGTAAAATTTACCGCCTGTATTGGAAGCCAGTTTTCGTAGCAGATCAAAATCAGCTGTTAGATTTTGCAGTTCTATCTGTCGCTTTACCACTGCAAATTCCCCGCGCACTTCTTCTCTTTTTTGATTGATGGTTGTACTCGACCTATAGCGATATACACCCTCTTTCAAACCACCAATCTGGTAACGATTATTCCCTGGACTTGTGACGTAGGTATAGCTAGTCTTTTTGCCGCCATCATCCGTCACATCGATATTAATCGTATTCCCATATACCGGTTCATATATATCATTGTATACCTGGCTTTCGAATACTACAGGCTCAGTGTCGGAGAATTCCTGCTGAACCGGATAACTTCTGAATTTACGTTTGTCCTCGGTAGTGGAAAGAAATTGAATGAGCTTTCCAAATAGTTCGTCAAACGCTGCCGTGTTTTCGGTGCGATCAAATTCATTCAAACGCCAGCGCCATATACCTTCTCCTAATAATACACCGGTCTTTCGGTTATCCTGTACATCCACGGCTAACAACGGCTTTTGTGTAGCGAGGTTTCCGATGCGCTGATACAACAATGGTGTTGCACTCAAGGCTACATTTACTTTGCCGAAGTGAACCGATAACGGAGGGTAATCTGCGAGTACAGTATTTATATCCTGCGACAAACTGAAATTCGAGAAGGCGGCATTTACCACCGGGGTAACATCATCGAACTCGCGCGGTATACCTTCGAATTTCACCGGCATACCTTGCTGTGCAAGAAAACGCAGATCGGTTTGCTGACCTACAATAAGCAGGATGGATGTTTTGCTTTTTGCGAATTGCTGAAATAGTGTACGCGTTACTCCGCGCAAGTCAGGCGACTGATGAAATATAGCCAGATCAACTTTATCCGGTTGCAGCGCAGTAACCGGTTGTTCGCTAAGATGTGGTATATGCAGGAGAAACTCGTAGTTTGAATTTTTATCGATCACTTCACGCAGCGCTTTGATATCCGGATGTGGCGATGCTGATACTATCAATATTTTTTTCTTTCCCTCCACTACTTCTACAAATACCGAAGCCGCATTGTTTCGCGTGTTGAATTCACCCGGCTTTACCTCCACGGCTATATCCAGCTTCTGTATACCCTGTTCGTTTGCCTGTGGTTGAAAGTCAAATACCAGCAACTGATCGCCTCCCGAAGTTTTAGTCTGCTGCTCCAACACTTTCCCACGCTGCAACAACGACACGCGTACAGGCTGATTATTGATGTTGCGCGTCTGCACTTCAACACGAACCGGAAACTTATTGCCCTGGTAAGCAATTTTATTATAGGATATATTCTTGATGCCTACATCCGTTCGCTGCAGCGAATCGCCTATACCAACGGTATATACCGGAAAATTATAGGATGCATATAGCGGTGTAACCCCTGCATTATAGATACCATCAGACGCAAGTACAACACCTGCGATCTTCCGGCCTTCATAACGGTTTACAATTTTACGAAGTGCTCCGTTAAGATCCGTTGTGCTGGCGGTATACGATATCGTTTCGATCTGCTCGCCCGCCAGATTATTTACTTCCACTTCATATCCTTTTTCCTGCAGTTGCTGCTTCGTGGCTACGAGCTGGTCCTGCATCTTTTTTAATGTAGCCGAGTCTGTAACTTCCTTCACAGAAGCAGAGTTGTCGTGCAGCACGATAAAGAGTGGCTTTTCAAATATATTGTTGATCTGGCGAACGATCGGCCCCAGTAACAAAAAGAGCAAAGCAAAGAGCAACACTGCGCGTAAAACCAGTAGTGCACGATTCCATGTTTTACTCCACGGATGATTCGTTCTATATAACAGAAAAGCAAGCCCCACTGCCAGTATCAGGCATAACACCAGGTAAGCAGGTGACGATTCAAATATTATCTGTTGCATCAATTCCTATTAGTATTAAAAAAATCAGAAGTTTAAAAATACAGAGCACCTGAACTTCTTACTGTTATACTTTTCAGCTATCAATAGCCATATTTATCCTTCCACAAGGAACGAAGATATTTTCTCAACTCCTCCTCGCGCGCGTTATTGCCCGGATCGTAAAATTTGGAACCCTTTATTTTATCCGGCAAGAATTCCATATTAGCAAAGTTGCCTTCATAGCTGTGCGCATATTGATAACCTTTTCCGTAGTCGAGGTTCTTCATCAATTTAGTTGGCGCATTTCGGATTGATAACGGCACCGGTAAATCACCGGTATCATGTACCGCCCGAAGCGCACTTTCAATGGCCATATAGCTTGCATTACTCTTCGGAGAGCTCGCCATATACACCACGCATTGCGCCAGTATAATTCTTGCTTCCGGATAGCCGATCATCGTTACTGCCTGAAATGTATTGGTAGCCATGATGAGCGCTGTGGGATTTGCATTGCCTATATCTTCCGAAGCGAGTATAACCATTCTGCGGGCGATGAATTTTACGTCTTCGCCACCTTCAATCATACGCGCCAGGTAATATAGTGCTGCATTCGGATCGCTGCCCCGGATTGATTTTATAAATGCCGATATAATATCGTAGTGCTGCTCTCCGCTTTTGTCATAGATCGCGATGTGCTTGTTGGCAAGTTCCATTACAAGTTTATCAGTTATAACAACATCGCCCGGCACCGCTTCGCAGATCAGTTCGACAAGATTTAGCAACTTACGCCCATCACCACCACTGATATTTAACAACGCCTGGTGTTCTACAATTTCTACTTTACGATTTTTCAGTTCTTCATCACGCGTGAGCGCCTGCTGCACCAACTCGAGTAATTGTTCTTCACCCAAGGCTTTTAAAGTATATACCTGGCTGCGCGACAGCAATGCCGAGTTTACTTCGAACGATGGATTTTCGGTGGTAGCGCCTATCAACGTGATCGTTCCCTTTTCAACAGCACCCAGCAACGCATCCTGCTGACTTTTATTGAAACGATGAATTTCATCGATGAACAATATAGATCGCGGTGAGTGCTTTGCTTTTTCAATTACCTCGCGAACATCTTTTACTCCGGCACTTACTGCACTTAAAGTATAGAAGGGCTTTTTAACTTCGTTGGCGATAATATTAGCAATGGTAGTTTTGCCAACACCGGGCGGTCCCCATAAAATCATGGAGGGAACATTACCGGATTGTATAGCTTTCCGGATTATACCGTTTGGTCCTGTGAGATGCTCCTGCCCTACCAGTTCATCCAACTTCACCGGACGCATACGTTCTGCCAAAGGCTGATGTGAATTCAACAACACCGTATTATCGCTTAAACTTTGAAATTACAAAAACCACGCATAGCAGGAAGTATTCCTGCCAGTTCAATATATTTTTTAACGACCGAAAGTACAAGTCCGTTTGTGCGAGCGGTTGGTAAATTAGCTTTGAGTTGTGAGCTTTGAGAAGGTTGCTGGCTACAGGCCTCTGGCTACCGGGAGGCAATCAGTATATTTTTCGATTCTTACTTCTTACTCCTTACTTCTGAATTCCAGCTAAATATACTTCCGGCAACCAGAAGCTAGCAGCCAGAAGCCAGCGTTAGCTGCGACAATCTTTATAGTTAGCTATCAAAGAATAAGAACGAGAGTGCCTACTCCTGTCCTTTTGCTTTCATTTTTCTGAATTCGCGGAAACGTCTTACCATGGCTATACCAAAGCCTACCATAACCACTACTGTTCCAAGCCAGAGTACATTGATGTANNGAGAACTGGTTAGTCTCCGGGTGAATGTTCAGCAACGCAAATTTTAATCCGAGATCTTTTACTTCATCCGGGATGCGTCCTACTACTTTATCTTTTATCAGGAAGATCGGCTCTGCTATATAGTCACCACGCTCGCCCTGTACGCGTATCCTCGCCTTTACGGCTACATCCTGATTTCCCAATGGAATACCTTCGACTTCCAGTACGCGATCTACCGATTCAAGAATGGCTACATAGTCGTTTGCAAAAAATTCCTGCGATTGTTTCACCATAATCTCTTCAAGCTTGCTCCAATCCTGTTCTTCGGTAGGATTCATAACAGATGATACGTGTGTATATAGATCTGCACCTACAGTACGGTATATATCCGGTGATGCCAGCAGTCCGCCCATATCCGGGTTGATCTGTGCACGCGGATATAGTTTATATTTGTTTTCACCCTTGCGAAGTTCTATCTCGAAGAAGGTATTCTCACCACGTACTTCAATGGTATCATTTGCTTTATAGGTTTTACCATCGATCGCTATATCGCGTTTCGCAATTACCTTGTCTTTGTCGGATGTTATACTCACATCACTTTTACGGATATACCCGGACTGATAGCGTGGCTCCAATCGTTCACCCTGGTACTCGATGTCGTATCCCCACATGGTGCGTGGCTCGTGAATAAACAGCAACAAATTATCGCGGTTAAAATCTTCACTGAATTCTTTCGAGATAAGCATGCCCGTGTTATTCAGCGATACAACTTTTGAATATCCTGCAGAGAACATAACACCAATGAGCATCAAGCCGACACCGATGTGTGCAATGGCTCCTCCCGATAAACCAGGGCTCGACCTGATAACGGAAATTAAAATCTTTGCATTCGCAACTATCGTAAACACACCGGCAAGTGTTAACAAAATATAGGAAGGTGTATAAACTTTTGATGTTGTAATGATGAGGGCAAAAAGAACGAGCGTAATCAACGCAGGTGTTGTCAACTCTTTTTTCAGTTTTTCCTTATCTACTTTTTTCCACCAGAAGAACTGACCAATAGCAGAAAGCAACCCCAGGGCTATAGCAAACCAGATCTGGAATTTGGAGTAATAAGCTATAGGATCTGCAGGAGGTGCAAGACGTGAATCTATACCCACCAACCCCATAACTTTATTTACTACCGGAATAGATGTACCCGCAATTACCTGGAAGCCCATGAGGCATAACGTTGTAACTCCGATGAATATCCAGAACTCACGTGAGTATGTCGAAGATTCTTCGTTGGTAGAAGGAATTTCTTTCCAGCGAACTATACTTAATACTACAGATGCCAGCAAAAAGAAGCCCATATATACCAGCAGTTGCCCGGAGAGTCCGAGATCAGTAAACGAATGGACAGATGCATCGCCCAGCACACCGCTTCGTGTTAAGAACGTAGCATAAAGAATAAAAATAAATGTAGCGATAACGAGAATGATGGATGCCTTCAAAGCTGTCTCACTATTCTTGTAGGTAATCATCGTATGAATAGCTGCTACCAAGATCAACCACGGAACAAATATTCCGTTTTCAACCGGATCCCAATTCCAGTAGCCACCAAAGTTCAGCGTTTCGTAAGCCCAGTAACCTCCCATTAAAATTCCTAGTCCGAGTAAAGCACCCCCCATCAAAGCCCATGGTAAAGCAGGTCGCACCCAGTCCCTATATTTCTTCAGCCATAAGCCCGCCATACAAAAAGCAAATGGCACTAATGTTAAAGCGAAGCCTAGGAACAAGGTTGGCGGGTGAATGACCATCCAATAATTTTGCAAGAGTGGATTGAGGCCGTTGCCATCTTTCGGAATAAAATCAGGCTGCGTCTGGAAGATCGGTGCATCGTGCATCGCTTCGCGCAACAGTATAAACGGAGAACTTCCTATTTTAAGGTCGAGCCCTGGAATAACAACACCAAGAATCATCGATGCCAGAAATGCCTGCACCAATGCGAACATCGTCATAACAGGTGCCTCCCAGAATTTATTAGTATGAATCAGCACTATACCAATAAGTGCATGCCAGAACATCCACAGTAAAAAGCTTCCTTCCTGTCCATTCCAGAAAGTAGAGATCAGGTAATGTACAGGCAACTTTCTGTCGGTATAGCTATAGGCGTAATGATATTCGAAGTAATGATTTGCAATGATGCTATATAGGGCGATGCAAATACCAAACACAGCAAATGCATGTATATAAAAGCTTACCTTTCCATTAAGCAGCCAGAAATTTTTCTGATGAAGTTCACTTGCTGTCGTGGCTTTGAAGTAAACAAATGCAGTAACAAGTGATGCTACGAAAGAGGTAATAACAAAAAGGTGACCGAGGTCACCGATGAAATAATGAATCATAGTGAAGTACAGATTACGAAGTATGGAGTACCGTGTTGTTGAGGCATTACAGTTTCTCCTTGCACTTCGATACTTTAAACATTAACGTTTTGCTCCTGATATTTGGAAGGGCACTTGAGAATAATCTTGCTGGCCTTGAAGTGATCGCCCTGGTAGCTTCCGACTACAACTACTTTTTCGGAGCGCAGCATGTCGGCAGGCATAGGTTCGTTGTATTCAACCATTTGCTCTTTGCCGTTGTCATCTACCATTATAAAAGAAAAAGATACTTTGTCTGCACCTTCCTGAATCCCTACTACGTGACCTTCGGCATCTTTCTTTAATTGTCCTACCACATGGATATTATTTTCCTTGCCATCAACCGCCATTGCATAGGCTTGGTCGAAGTTTACATAGGTGCTGGCATCATCAGCCGTGCTTACGATTATGCTGATCGCAATGGCAATGATGACAATAATAAAAATGTGTGATTTTTTCATAAGTCTCTCTCCTGTTCCCCTTTTTTGCGCAGGCAAAATTAGATACAAATGCCCAGAAAATCAGGTGAATTTATCTGAAAAACGAAAGCGCCCCGATTAAAGTTTAGTTAGAACTAATGCTTCTTTTCAGCAACCTGGTCTTCGAGTTTTTTCACTTTCCGATCCATCATAAAGAGATAAGCTATCAGTCCCGCCAGTACAATAAGAATGATCGATACAACTACATATATCTTTCCTTCAGACCGCATCGTATCGGCCATTTCAACATCTGATTGAGCGTTAACACTCAGCGACAGCGTTACTGCCAGCATACAAAAGAATATTTTAAGCGCTTTTTTCATCTTCCAGTTCCAATATTTTTTCTTCTACGGTTTTGATGCGTATGCGTAATGATGCAATCCAAAGTCCTATTAAAAACCACCCGATAACTGCCGGATAGAAAATCAGTCGCATGTTGCTATCAAGATCGTACATGTTAAAGCCCGGGTTTCCCCCACTTCCCGGATGCATTGAGCTTGTCATGCGTGGGATGATAAAAATTAGCGGGATCATCGCAGCAAAAGCAAAAATATTATAGACGGCACTTAGTCGTGCGCGTTGTTCTTCATTGTCAAGTGATCCGCGCAACACAAAGTACGCCAGGTAAACCAGCAGCGCGATTGCCGCTCCGTTTTGTTTGGGATCGCCATGCCAGGGAGATCCCCATGTATAATTAGCCCACAGCATGCCGGTGAGTATACCGAGTATACCAAACACCAATCCTACATTAGCATACGCTACCACCTTCCGATCCATCTCAGGCGAAGGTTTTCCGAGATATCGGATAGCATTAATAAAGGAGATCAGAAACAGCAACACCATTCCAAACCACATGGGTACGTGAAAATAGAGTGCACGAATGGTTTCATTAAGAATATTTAATCGGGGAACATCAAACAGAAGTCCTGCAATGTGAACGTAAAAAAGAAGAGCGATCGCTGTTAATTTGAGCCAGGTTTTCATTGGAATCGGCTTTTTTCGTGGTGGGCTCCTATAGACCCTCCTTAGCTGCGCCAAATATACGGGAAGAGCATATACGCCAGGCTGGTTAATATGCAATTAATTGCGAGCAGGTTGAGCAGTTCATCATAGCTCGTGCTTCTGTCTAATCCGTCCAGAACATTTTTTGTGATCTTGATGGCCATCAATAAAATAGAAAGGATCACCGGAAAACTTAACACAGCCATCAGAATGTTGCTATTGTTTGCTTTGGATGCAATACCTGAGATAAGACTTAACGATGCTGAAAAACCAAAGGACGTTAACAGTAGTGTTGTGATAAAGAGCAGCTTATCCTGAACAGGGTTATCTATAAAAATAGAGAACAATCCATAACCAGCCAGAGAAAGCACCAGGCACAAAATACCGTTATAGATAATCTTTGAAAGAATAATTGCCTGAGGACTTGTAATAGAATAGTAATAGATAAAGGTGCCGCGCTTCTCTCCAATAAAACTTTTTGCCACACTATTAATAACAGAGAAGAGTATAGCAAGCCAGAACAAAGCCGACCATGTCGCTTCATTAATAGAGTTCTTCCTAAGACTAAAGGTGAGATAGCAAATAAATATGAGACTAAACAAATAAAGCCCGATGCCCGAGATTACAGCTTTGCGTCTTAACTCCAACGCAAATTCTTTCTGCAATAATGTTAGTAATGCTTTGATAGGCTATTCGATTTTTAGGGCGCGGTTATAGTCATTAAAGAATTTGATGAATAGCAAGAGAATAGCAATAAGAAAACCCAATGCCAGACCAGCCGCTGCCACCACTATTTTAGACATTCTTGCATCTTTGATGAGGGAGCCAAATCCTTTGGTAACTTGCACAGTATTAATGCTTTTAAGTTTAATCTCACTCTCTGTGCGAATCTTAAAGAGTTCAACTGTTTTGGCATATAGTTCAGACGGATCAACGTAAGAAGCCATAGCCTCAGTTTTTTGCTTCACCTGGTCCATCGCAGCGATCTCGCTATCAATTTTCGCTATCATCTGTTTATAATACAGCTCCTGATTTTGTCGGCTTCTCACTACCGGATCAACCGAATTTATATACTTGACAACGGTTTTTTCCAGAGAAGGAAATATAGCAGGATCCATAACAACGGCTGTTATTTTCAAATAAACGCGTTTACTCTTGTCATTTTGCTCGCTTTGCCCAACATCAAAATTCAAACCGATCAGTTTTCTTTTCTCTTCACTTGACAATCCTGGGATTGAATCAGCTTTTTCAAGTTCATCGAAAATAAATTTAGCCTCGTTTTCCGAAAGCAGATCGGTTGTGAGCATCATACTGGAAGAAAACTTGTCACTTGAATTGTAGGCCAACGAAAGGGTAAAAATTACTCCTGTAACGGGAAGGACGGTAAAGAGCAATAAGTTTCGTTTAATAGCTCTGTAAACTCTAGCCAGCAGCTCCATTAAATCAATTTCGTCCGAGTGTATTTTCTTCGTCATAACCCGCAAGTTTAACTGATTTTTAGTATACCTCAAATTAGTTAGTTTTGCGACCTATTTACACGCACTGTTTTTATTATGTCTTCAGCCAAAACTGTTTTGGTTACGGGTGCAGCCGGATTTATTGGCTTCCACCTCAGCCAGAAACTTCTTAATGCCGGATACCAGGTAACTGGCCTTGACAACTTAAACGATTACTATGACCAACGCCTCAAATTGTCGCGATTAGACATTTTGAAAGCACACACCCATTTCAGCTTTAACCAGGTTGATCTGACTGACAGAAAAGGTATAGATAATCTTTTTTCAAAAACCAACTTCGATTACGTAGTTAACCTTGCCGCCCAGGCCGGTGTTCGCTATTCACTTACTAATCCGCATGCTTATCTGGAGAGTAACCTTCATGGTTTTCTGAATATACTGGAAGCATGCCGGCATAATAAGACTAAACATCTTGTATATGCATCGTCAAGCTCGGTATATGGCGCCAATAAAAAGATGCCGTTCTCGGTCCATCACAATGTAGATCACCCTATATCATTGTATGCAGCTTCTAAAAAGTCGAACGAGCTAATGGCGCATACGTATTCATCGCTTTACAATTTACCAACTACGGGGTTGCGATTTTTTACTGTATATGGTCCATGGGGAAGGCCCGATATGGCATTGTTCCTCTTTACAAAAGCGATTCTGGAGAACAAGCCTATCGATGTATTTAATCATGGTAAAATGCGTAGAGATTTTACTTATGTAGATGATATCGTTGAAAGTATAACAAGACTTATCCCTCGTCCGTCACAGCCGAATGCTGAATGGTCTGGTATGACTCCTGACCCTGCAACGAGCTTTGCACCTTACAGAGTATTTAACATTGGTAATAATAAACCCGTTGAGTTGCTTCAGTTCATTGAAGTTATTGAACAAAAATTAGGAAGGAAGGCTGTAAAGAATTTACTCCCGCTTCAGGATGGAGACGTGCCCGAAACTTTTGCTGATGTAGAGGATCTGATGCGTGAAGTTGACTTCAAACCTTCTACTCCCATAGAAGTAGGTATAGGTAATTTCATTGACTGGTACATTAACTATTACAACATTAAACTATAAATGGAAAAGATCGGAATTATTGGTTTAGGTTATGTAGGCCTGCCGTTAGCTGTTGAATTCGGCAAAGTATTGCCAGTGGTAGGTTTTGATATTAATCAGGAACGTATTGAGGAGCTCAAGAAAGGATATGATCGCACACGCGAAGTTGAACCCGAAGAATTAAAGGCTTCATCGAAATTAAGTTACTCTTCCGACCTGGCCGATCTGAAAGATGTACGTTACTTTATTGTAACCGTACCTACACCGGTAGATGAATTTAAAACACCTGATCTTCGTCCCCTTCAAAGCGCCAGTAAGACTGTAGGAGGTGTATTGAAAAAGGGAGATATAGTTATATACGAATCAACGGTTTACCCGGGATGTACTGAAGAAGTATGTGTACCCGTACTCGAAAAAGTAAGCGGTTTAAAATTCAACGTTGATTTCTTCTGTGGATATTCTCCGGAAAGAATTAACCCAGGCGATAAGCTTCACCGTGTAACAACAATTAAAAAAGTTACGAGCGGAAGCACACCTGAAATAGCCGAAAAAGTAGATCAGCTCTACAAAAAAATAATCACTGCAGGCACGCATAAAGCCTCCTCTATAAAAGTAGCTGAAGCGGCTAAAGTTATTGAGAACTCACAGCGCGATTTAAACATCGCATTTGTTAATGAGCTTGCGCTGATCTTCGATCGTATCGGTATAGATACACACGAAGTACTCGAAGCTGCGGGAACAAAATGGAATTTTCTACCTTTTAAACCAGGCCTTGTAGGCGGTCATTGTATTGGCGTAGATCCTTACTACTTAACCTATAAAGCTGATAGTCTGGGATACCATCCACAAGTAATTCTTTCCGGAAGAAGAATTAATGACAACATGGGCATTCACATTGCCAACAGTGTTATTAAACTTATGGCTCAGAATGAGCTTCCTATTAACAACGCCAACGTATTAATGCTGGGTATAACTTTTAAGGAAAATTGCCCGGATATCCGAAACAGCAAAGTAGTGGATGTAGTGCGCGAGTTACAGAGCTTCGGCACAAAAGTAGATATATATGATCCACAGGCTGATGCCGATGAAGTGAAGCACGAATACGGATTATCGTTAACGCCAACTCTGTCTAAAAAATATCACGCTATCATTTTAACAGTAAGTCATGCAGAGTTTACAACGCTTGACCTGAAAGCTATATCACATGAAAAAGCAGTGATCTACGATGTAAAAGGTTTCTTACCTAAATCACAGGTTACAGCAAGACTCTAATAAGTTTTTATGGATAAGATTCACATGGTTGATCTTCAGTCGCAATATCTCCGCATTAAACCGGAGATCGATGAAGCCATTCAACAGGTTTTAACTTCTACGGCTTTTATTCAAGGTCCGGAAGTAAACACTTTTGCGCAGTCATTATCCAATTACCTCGGAGGCACTTTTGTTATACCCTGCGCTAATGGTACCGATGCTCTTCAGGTTGCCATGATGGCGTTAGACCTGAAACCTGGTGATGAAATTATTTTACCGGTACATACTTATGTAGCCACCGGTGAAGTAATCGCCTTACTGGGTTTAACACCTGTATTTATTGATGTTCGAAAAGACACATTCAACATTGATACTGCACTGTTGGAGTCGAAGGTGACAGCAAAAACAAAAGCCATTGTTCCTGTTCATTTATATGGACAATGTGCTGACATGGAGCCTATACTTGCCTTTGCAAAAAAACACAATCTATACATTATAGAAGATGTAGCGCAAGCTCTAAGTGCAACGTATACATTTGCTGACGGTACTACAAAGAAGGCAGGCACCATGGGCACGATCGGTACCACTTCGTTTTTCCCTTCTAAAAATTTAGGATGCTACGGTGATGGTGGTGCAATCTTTACCAATGACAAGGCGTTGGCAGAGAAAATTAAAATGATCTCCAATCACGGTCAACGTGTAAAATATCATCATGAAGTAATCGGTGTGAACAGCAGGCTCGACACACTTCAGGCGGCTATTCTCAATGTAAAACTTAAATACCTGGATGAATATACCCGAAAGAGAAATGAAGTCGCCAGGCACTACGATGCTGCACTGTCATCTATAAAATCAATTACTATACCTTACCGCGCAGCAAATACGACACACGTTTTCCATCAATATACTATACAAGTAAAAGATGGACTTCGTGATAAGCTGAAAACACATTTAGAATCTCATGGTATCCCAACCATGATATACTATCCGGTTCCATTGCATTTACAAAATGCATATAAGCGTCCGGGATTTGGAGAAGGCACCTTTCCCATCACGGAAGAACTTTCAAAAGAAGTGCTCTCACTTCCCATTCACACAGAAATGAAAGAGCAGGAACTTGAATATATCACAGCCACCCTTAAATCATTTTTTCATGGCTGATGAAAAAAAATACTACGCACATCCAACGGCAGTAATTGATGAAGGATGTGAGATTGGTGAAGGCACCAAGATCTGGCACTTCTCGCACATTATGCCGAATTGCAAAATCGGAACACAGTGCAACATCGGACAAAACGTTGTTATTTCTCCGGAAGTTACCCTCGGAAAAAATGTTAAGGTTCAAAACAACGTTTCTATCTATACCGGTGTCCAATGCGAGGACGATGTATTTCTCGGTCCCTCTATGGTATTCACAAATGTTATCAATCCCCGAAGTGCAGTAAACCGAAAAAATCAATACGCCAAAACATTAGTAAAGCGAGGAGCTTCGATTGGTGCCAATGCAACTATTGTATGCGGCCATGACATTGGCGCTTTTGCATTTATAGGGGCAGGTGCAGTGGTAACGAAGAGTGTTCCTGACTACGCACTGGTAATCGGTAACCCTGCGAAACAAACGGGATGGATGAGTGAGTACGGACATAAACTGAAGTTCGATTCACAGGGAATAGCCACTTGTCCGGAGAGCAACGAACAATATAAACTGGAGAACGGGAAAGTATCAAAATTATAGCAGGAAGTATATATGAAGAATTTTGCATTGATCGGGGCGGCAGGTTTCATTGCTCCAAGGCACATGAAGGCTATAAAAGAGACCGGGAATAACCTGGTTGCAGCATTGGACAAACATGATAACGTTGGAATTCTCGATTCATATTTCCCGAATGCCGACTTCTTCACCGAGTTTGAACGCTTTGACAGACATTTAGATAAACTGAAACGCCGTGGCGATAAGATAGACTATATATCTATCTGCTCCCCTAATTATCTACACGACTCACACATCCGGTATGCATTACGTTATGGAGCTGATGCTATTTGTGAGAAGCCACTTGTACTGAACCCCTGGAACCTGGATGCACTCACAGAGATTGAGAAAGAAACAGGCAGAAATTTATATACTATCCTTCAGTTGCGCCTTCACCCCAGCATCATTGCCTTACGCGAAAAAGTGAAGAACGGACCTAAAGATAAAATTTATGATGTTGATCTTACCTATATAACTTCGCGCGGCAACTGGTATCACTCCAGCTGGAAAGGAGATACCTCTAAATCCGGAGGCGTTGCTACAAATATAGGTATACATTTCTTCGACATGCTCATCTGGATTTTTGGTGATGTGACAAAGAATGAAGTTAAACAACTTACTACCGATACTGCCTCCGGATATCTGGAACTTGGCCACGCCCGCGTTACCTGGATGCTTAGCATTGACTACGATCAGATTCCTCAAGACGTAAAGGCAGCAGGGAAACGAACTTTCCGCTCTCTGACAATGGAAGGTGAACAAATTGAATTCAGTGATGGCTTTACGGATTTACACACCAGAAGTTACGAAGAGATTTTAAAAGGGAATGGTTTCGGATTAACTGAAACAAGAGCTTCTATCGAATTGGTTTATTCCATCCGGAATCAACAAGTCTCCTAACTGTTGCATTATTATACTAGCTATTGCAACAGAGAAATTCTCGTGTATTGCAAACGCGTTATGAAAAAATTATACCCATACGTTACCTGTACCAACGTTAGTGGTATACCGATTGAAATAGCAGAAGAAATGAGGCATATTTTTCATCAATCTAGGCATAGCCAATCCTTCTATCGGTTATACAGAGCAAAAGTAGTCATTGAAAATTCGAATTACTTGACGAAAATTACTAAACTTTAAACAACAACTTTACCAGGTAACTGACTACTCGCCACGTGAAACAAGTTTTCTTAAACTTTATTAGATCTAAGAACCTATGGAACGCAACCTGGAGTTCGCTTGATGCTGTTGTTTACCCAACACTGATGCTTCTTTCTACTCCTATCTTTATTAATAAACTAGGAGTAGAGCTGTATGGTCTATGGATGTTTGTTAACACTATCATAGCAAGTATTGGTATTTTGAATATAGGTCTTGGTGATGCAACTGTAAAGTTCATATCAAAATACCTTGTAGAGGGGAATAAGCACAAAGTCAACAAAGTAATAGAAGCAACTTACGCAGTATATTTAGTGCTTTGCGTTGTAGTTCTAATTGTTACTATAATTCTGGCATTTATAATTCGTGAATATAATTGGCTTAATCTCCCTCAGAAAAATAACGAACTAATTTTCCAAACTATACAAATAGCTGGAGTTACACTGGGGTTAAAGTTCATCGAGCAAATTTTCCTCGCTGTTTTTAAGGGATTTGAACGATACGATTTATCGGCCAAATTATCGCTATTCGGCAAGGTGAGTTCGCTGGTGGCCAACTTAATACTCGTATACTTGAATTATTCGCTCTTCGATATCTTTATAAGTACATGCCTCATAACCGCAGTGTATTTGTTTGTAGAGGGCTGGATGGTATATAGATTTACTGGATTCGTAAAATTTATTCCGTCCTTTGAAAAGAAATACATTAAAGAAATATTCAGCTTCGGTATCTGGACATGGTTTCAGTCCATCATAGGAATTGCATCAGGTCAGGTTGATAAATTCATTGTACTTTCGTTATCAGACATCAAGGTATTTGCATACTACTCGTTAGCACTTACTGTGTTCACGCAAATTCACAGTTTCTTTTCTGCCTCCATCTCATGGATCTTTCCTGTTATTTCAAAAAAAATATACGCTGGTGAAAGGGTTGATTTTTTATATAACAAAATCCAGTTCTATTTTCTATCCATAGTTACTATTATACTGTCGCTATTCTACATCGTTAAAGATCCCTTTATTCTTTATTGGTTAAAAGATGAAACCTACAAGCACACTATAGATTTCATAAGCCTATTTGTATGCTATAATTTGGTAATGGCCACTACCATAATTCCTTATTACTTCTTGAATAGTAGTAGTTACTTCAAGTTGAATACCATTTTTATGCTCATAAACCTTGCATCACGAGCAGTATTCATACCGTTAATGTTCTATACCATGGAGATAAAAGGATTGGTAATAGGGCTTATTGTATCTGGTTTGGTGGTGTCGCCCATCCAGATGTATTATTTCAACAAGAAGGTGCTTTCCAACGACAGTATTTTAAATGGAGCCGGAGTTGCTCTTCCGGGATTAGTCTTTTTACTGGTTTACACACAGAATAATATAGTGATCGATATTTTATGCCTGATTATGCTCGTATTTTATTATAAATTAATCTTCCGGTCACAAATTCAACGGTCATGAAGTGTAATATATGCCAGAATGAAAGCACGAGCTTATTTGTTAAAAAGGTACTTAACAAGTACGATGTCAGTTACTTTAAATGCGGTAGTTGTGGATTTATTCAGACCGAAAAGGCTTATTGGATAAAAGAAGCATACGAAAACATCATTACATCTCTTGACATTGGGCTTGTTTATCGAAACTTATATTTATCAACAGTTTCACAGGCCGTGCTCACAAAGTTCTTTAATGATAAAGCCAGGTTTCTCGACTACGGAGGTGGCTATGGATTATTTGTAAGGTTAATGAGAGATCGTGGATTCGATTTTTACAGGCAGGATAAATATTGCGAAAATACTTTTGCCAAAAATTTTGACATATCTGACTTGCCCGGCGAGACACAATTTGAATTGATCACAACATTTGAGGTCTTCGAACATCTGGAGGATCCTATTTCCGAAATCCAAAAAATATTAAGCTATGGAGACAGCATCCTTTTCTCTACAGAGCTCCAACCATCAGGTATTCAGCTAGGCAATTGGGAATACCTTGCATTGGAAACAGGCCAGCATATTTCCCTGTATAGTTTTGAAACACTAAGGCAAATTGCCAAGATTTTTAATCTGAACATTTATTCAAATTTCAGCAACATACATCTGTTAACCCGTAAAAAGATAAATCAGAATGTATTCAGATTACTCGCCAAGTCAAGGATTGCATCTGTTTACAATATTCTTTGCGCAAGGCAGCCTTCGCTACTGCAACGAGATTACAATTTTATAAAACAGAAACTCAATCATTAAACATATAGCATATTTTAAATATAGAGTCACATCATGTTTTACACAGCAGTTTGGTGCCGGACAAATGAAGATGATTTCAAAAAAAATATACCCTTCGAAGCTTTAGCCGAAAGCATCAAAAGGTATGACTCCAAGGTGCCCTTTCATGTAGTCTTCCTAGAGGGAATTGAAAAAATATCAGAAGGATATCTGTCGCTGCTAAGAGGCTATGGCTTTACGGTTATTGACTACTGTTCCGAATTTCAGAATATCGTAAAACAATATCCTAACCTGGACCGCTTCTATAGTCAATATGAACGTAACTGTCTTTTACGCTGGGTAGCATTTCATGCTATACATAAAAAAAATCATGGTCAGCAATTCTGGCATTTAGACAGTGACGTAATTCTCCATACATCACTGAATGATTTGGTTCACGATACTGCGGGAAAAACATTCATGTTACAGGGATGTCCCGTACTGTTAACTATATCAAATCATGAATGGTTTAGTATATATGAAAAAGAGCTGAGCGAATTGAATAATGACATTATTGGATATTCTAACAAAGCTTTTCAAATAAAAGGCGAATGCAAATCGCATGATTTTGAACTAGCCAACGAGTCGCTTTACAGAAACCCTATAGGAAGCGATCAGGATTTGCTGGAATATTTAGTGTCTTCTAAAAAAATCCATCAAGACAGCAGAACTGCAATCTTTAATTCAAATTATTATTTCATTCAAAATGCACTCGCTATAAAAATGTGGCACAAGCCACAAACTGATCGTGAAGTAAATTTTAAACATGCAGATAATTTAGAGATTCAAATTGCCAATAAAAAAGTTGCCTTCATCCATTATCAAAGCACTTTTACCAACTATATAAATACCTGCTTATTCCTTAAAAGAATTGGACTTCCCTATAGCCTGATAAGACCAATTATAAAGTATAGAATTACCGAATCTGATTTCGTTACCACGTTTCCATTTAAAGTAATTACCAAAATACTAAATGTGTATTACAAACGAAACAGGGCAGACGTTATCCGGGAAGCTATGTCGACTACAGGCGACAATCGCAAGCCTCAGATCATTGACATTTTAAATTTACTTTTGAAATTAAGTTAAGGCACGATGAGAATATTTTTTGATCATCAAATTTTCGCTTTCCAAAACTACGGTGGCATTTCACGGTATTTTGTCGAGGTTATCAATAAGCTCCACAAATATCCGGACGTATCGCTTAAGTTTCCTACAATGTTCTCGAACAACGAATACTTAACAGACAACAAAGTAATTAGGTCAACGCCTTTCTTCCGGAATTATAATCTGAAAGGTAAGGGAACATTGATGATGAAACTTGACACATCATTGACGCGACTCGCGATGAAAAAAAATGACTATGATATATTCCATCCTACATATTACTATCCATATCATTTAGGTGTTAATAAAAAACCTACTGTTGTGACCTGTTATGATCTTATACACGAAATTTACATTCAGGATGACAAGAGGTCGTTAGACATGAAGAAACGTGTTCTTGAAAGAGCTGATAAGATCTTTGCAATTTCGAAACATACCAAAAATGACCTGATCAAATTCTACAACATACCGGAAGAACGGGTGGATGTTGTATACCTTGCTAACTCGCTTGAGCCAACTTCAAATCCATCCTTTATACCCCTAGAACGGAAAAACAAATACCTGCTCTATGTTGGCAACAGGAATCTATACAAGAATTTTACGGTATTCCTGAAAGCTATAGCACCTATACTGCATAAGTCAAAAGATCTATCTTTATTCTGTGCCGGAGGTGGTAAGTTTAACAAAGAGGAGCACGATTTATTTAACACATTAAAGATTTCAAGTCAGGTTGAGCAGTACCCCGGTTCGAATGACAGCCTGTATACATTATATAGTAATGCAATCGCTTTTATATACCCTTCTTTATACGAAGGATTTGGAATACCTTTATTGGAAGCTATGAGCTGCGGATGTCCGGTTCTGGCTAGCAATACAAGCTCTTTGCCCGAAGTTGGTGGTGATGCTGCCCTGTATTTTGAGCCAAAAGAGGAAGAATCCATTCGCTTTGCTGTTGAGCGACTTATCAATGACACACAACTTCAGGATGATCTAAAACGAAAAGGTGCTGAACGTGTTAAAGAGTTCACTTGGGAAAAGACCGCTTTACAGTCTCATGCCTTATATAAAAAACTTATAGGATGACAGCTTTTATAACGGGAATTTCAGGTCAGGATGGAGCATACTTGGCACAATTGCTCCTCAGCAAAGGGTACAAAGTTATAGGAATAACACGCAATAATCACCCTACAAATCACTATAACCTCACCTATCTCGGTATTCAGGACAAGATTTTTTTTGAAGAAGGAGACCTTTGCGATCTGCCTTTTATAATCCGTATCATAGAAAAGCATAGACCAACGGAGATCTATAATCTGGCTGCGCAGAGCTCGGTAGGTTTATCATTTGCTCAACCGACTGCAACAATCCACTACAATGTCAGCTCCGTATTAAACTTATTGGAAGCGATCAGGATTGTTGATAAATCCGTAAAATTCTATCAGGCATCCAGTTCAGAAATGTTCGGCAAAGTGGTTAACCTCCCCGTAACAACAACCACTTCCATGCACCCGTTAAGTCCTTACGCAATTTCAAAGGCTACTAATTACTGGACGGTTGTTAATTTCCGCGAGTCATATAATCTTTTTGTATGCAATGGTATTTTATTTAATCATGAATCATATCTAAGATCAAATACATTCTTTGTCAAGAAAGTGTTGCAAGACAGTTTCAAGATTAAATCAGGCAAACTGGAATTTCTGCGAGTAGGTAATATTGATGTAAAGAGGGATTTTGGATATGCACCTAAATATGTTGAAGCGATGTGGCTCATGCTCCAGCATAGCGAACCTCGTGATTTCATCATCTGTTCAGGTAAGTCGATATCACTGAGACATATCATAGAATATGTTTTTAAAAAATTGGGAATTGATGGGAGCAAAATAGTTGTTGATCAAAACCTATATAGGCCTGTGGATATTGTTGATATATATGGCGACAACTCACAGGCTAAGGAATTATTGGGGTGGTCATATTCAATGACGTTTGAAGAAGTATTAGATCGACTTATCCAGGAAGAAGAGACAAATCTGCATAATCAGAAAAATGAGCGATAGAGAAACAATCAAAAATGATAATCCGATTGTAACTGTTGTTACTGTAGTATTTAATGGCGCCAAGAACCTGGAAGAAACCATTAAGAGCGTTTTGAACCAGACCTACGGGAAAGTTGAATATATAATAATGGATGGAGGAAGTACCGATGGTACGGTGGAAATCATAAAAAAATACCAGAATCAACTGGCTTATTGGATCAGTGCTCCAGATAACGGCATTTATGATGCTATGAATAAAGCAATTGATAAAGCCACAGGTGAATGGATAAACTTTATGAATTGTGGTGATCGGTTCGCTTCACCGCAAGTATTGAATTTATTCACAGAGAAATACAATGCCGACATTTTATATGGAGATGCGATTATACAGTATACCAATTTCGAAACAACATTTAAGAAATACTCCCTTGATACGATTTGGAAGCATTCTCCTTTTTGCCATCAGGCATGCTTCGTCAAAACATCTTTGATGAAGGAGTATAAATATAACCTCAAATACAAAATTGGTGCAGATCATGAGATCTTCTACAGAGCTTATATGGAAGGAAAGCAATTTCATGAATTGCCAATAACCATCTGTTATTTTGACGGAACCGAAGGCACAACAAAAAAGAGAATCATTACCGCCATTCGCGACAAAAGAGATATAGCGATGGTATACCAGTATTCTGCAGTTAAATGGATGTATTACCAGCTCTTCCTGGCTTACATTTATTTCAATATTACAGTAAAAAGGTTACTTGGTGATAAATTAACAAAGTCGCTTACCAAAATTCTTAAACGATAATCCAGAACTTTTGAAAGGAGAAGAAAGGATATTGCCCGCTTATAACATTAGCCTTTTTGTAATTGCCCGGCAAAAATTGCTATACTTTGCGCTAGGCCTCATTATTCCTTTTTGCAGTTTTACAAGCCACACGATTCTTATAGTTCCGCCAACACTTGTGTTGTTTTTTATTGGATCTATTTTGCTATTTAGTTTTAATGGAAAAATATACATATCCAACTCCCAGATTATCCCGGTAATCGCTATCGTTTATTTTTTAATTACGCAGACTATTATTGGTGCACCGGTTGGCAGGTATATGGGGGTTATCTTTGCAATCTGTTACTATATAATTGTGGTAGCTTATGCACGACAGTTGGTTAAGCCGAAGCTAAGCTCACTCATTTCAAGATTTATAACCTACTCGACACTTTTATTAATTGTAGAGTGCATCTGGAGAATAACACATCCGGAGACTGAGTATGCTGTATTTGAAGAAAATGGTGACCCAAGATGGATTTACCAATACAAATTTGGCGGGCTTATGTATGTCGACAGTAATGCGGTCGCTATCCACATCATCATTATTCTCTTTTTCATATACTATATGGAGATCGAGCGTGGCGAGCGTTGGACTAAATCCAAGATTGTATTGATTGTTCTTTTAATATTAACATTCTCTCGTGCCGGATGGGTTGGAGCATTCCTCGGCTGGATTTATATTCGTTTTCTGCGTAAGCAGAAACTTGAATTCTACCTTGTCAATTTTATTTTCTTTTCCGTTGTTCTTATTCTTTTTTATAAGTTTTATCTCCAGCAGAAAATAGAATCGGATCTTAGTTTTCAATCTAAACTAGACATCATCCAAGTTGTTTACAAGTATATATCCAATGCTTCATTAAATGAGATCATTTTTGGAATTGGATTTTCAAACTCGTCCGAGCGACTGGGTATATACGCGCACAATTTTTTTATGGTGTTTTTTATTGAGTCAGGTGTAGTAGGGTTGCTTCTCATCATTCTGTTATTTATTCAGTTGACGATAGCCACAAACAAGAGAGCGTTGTTTATTATTGTACCCTTCCTAATAACAACGCTTTCTTCTACAATTACATTTATGCCTTTCCTGTATGTATCCTTGGCGCTAATCTTTCTACTTGAAAAACCGGAAAATCAACAGATTGAAGCCAACACAAGATGAAAACTAAAGTTTTGTTCTTTGTATCTACATTAGAAAGTGGTGGTCCGACCAACGTGATCTACAATATTATTAAGTACCTGGACAGAACGCTTATTGATCCGATGATCCTGACACTTTCACCAGAACCTTCCCGATCCCGCAAGGGAGATTTTGAAGCACTCGGAGTTTCAGTATATCAATTCAATCAAAGCAGAATCTCGTGGATCATATCGGGTGGTAAAGCTCTCAAACAACATATAGCCGAAATAGAACCACATATTATTCACAGTCATTCGTTGCGTCCTGATGTGTTTGCTGCAAAACATCTTAGTGGCTACATACGAATAAGCACGCTGCACGCCAATCTTAAAGACAATTATATAAATACCTATAGTCGTCCTATAGGAGACTATTTTGCATACACACAAATAAGACATGTTAATCATCTGGAGAAGGTAGTGGCTTGCTCAAGATCGGTATATGAAGTATATAAAGGCAAAGTCGATTCCATTGATTTTATACCGAATGGTGTAGACACCGCCATATTCAAACCTCTCTTTACAGATGTAATCACGCAAAAGAGATCTGTACTTAACCTTCCTTCCAATAAAAAAATCTTTATCTCAGTAGGTTCACTGTGTACACGAAAAGATCCACATACGCTTATTAAGGGTTTTCTTAACAGTGAGCAGGCCAATAATTCAGTATTACTCCTGTTGGGAACAGGCGCACTGGAGGATGAACTAAAGAACACGTATACATCAGCGAATATTATATTCAAAGGCTATATTAAAGATGTCGTAAACTATCTGGAGGTGTCCGACTTTTTCCTATCTGCATCGTGGTCAGAAGGTCTTCCCAACACAGTCATGGAAGCACTGGCATGCGGGCTACCGGTATGTCTCTCTGATATAGCAGCACATCAAGAAATACTATCCATCAATACAGACGCAGGTGCTACATTCAAGTGTGGCGATCATGAGGGCCTTTCAAAGAACATCAACGCTTTAACAAAAAAAGACTACAGCTCCTTACAAAAGGCTGCGGTCAATATTATTGAACAGGAACTGAGCGCTCAGAAAATGTCAGCCCGCTATCAGAAACTTTATCTTTCCATGTAAATCAATAAATCCCTCATTCATGCTCATTGAATATTTTAAGGAAAGAAAAGAAAAGTTGTTTGATATATTTTATATACTGACTCCTTTAACTTTCTTCTGCCCTAACCGAATATTCAACTATGTTATTGTATTATTCTCGGCTACAGTACTCGCCTCTATTCTATCAGATCCCAAATCATTCAGCAGAAAAAGATGGAGTGATCTATATCTAATTGCTATTCCATTTATTATTGCTTTATATGGATTCTTTCTGGATGTAATCCATGGTGATTTTAAAAAAGGATCGACTGTACTGGAGACCTATCTTACACTGGCTATTTTCCCCTTACTAATTCTTCTAACGGGCGCTACTACCAAAAGGAAATATCTGAGCAAGCTGTCCTTCTTCGTTGGTAGTATAGCCGTAGCGTTGCTTAGTCTGGCGTTGGCTTTATGGAAGAATTATACAGACCACGAGCGAATGATTCACAATTGGAATTTCGTAGAAACAGTAAAGTTCTATGAAGATCATCCCATTGGTCTCATAAACTGGGGGTATTTTCTATACATGGAATTTGCAAGCTCCATCAACTTTCACCCTACCTATTTAAGTGTATACTTTATAACTGCCATCATCTTTGGAGTTTCTTTACTGAGCCGATCAAGATTGATCAATACATTTATCATAGGCGGCATCTTACTTTTAATTACGGAGGTCTTTTTGCTAAGCAGTAAAATGTCGCTCATTATTCTTTTTATTGTCTTATCGCTGATCACCGTATACGCTGTATTCCATTCATCAAAACGCATACAGCAAGCCACACTGATCAGTGTCTTTACTACGATCGTTATTGTGCTGGCCTTATTCCCGGCAAGTCTTTATCGGGTACAAACCATCATTACCGATTTGAGTTCTTCCAATAATACAGCACAACAAGACCTATCGAGCACAAATCTCCATCGTATAACCTTGTGGAAAAATGCGGTCCAATTATTTCAGAAAAAACCTGTCACCGGATATGGTCTTCTCGGTACTAAGAAAGCTATGGACTCATACAATGCGCGCTATACCACCACACACTTTAATACACACAATCAGTACCTCATGTTTTTACTCATCGGAGGATGTCTGGGTGGACTTTTGTTTTTAGTGAGTCAACTCATACTTCTTCTTCGTTCTATCAGGGCAGCCGATTATATTTACACTGTTTTCTTAATAACAATACTATTGTCGTTGTTAACCGAAAACCTGATAAGCCGGCATACGGGTGTTGTGCTTTACGCTTTTTTTAACGCATTATTTTACTTACACCTGTTCAACGCAAGAGATGAAAAAATATGATCTAACCGTTTCCATCGTACTGTTCAAATCCAATCCGGCAATTGTTGGACAGGCCATCGAAAGCGTATATAAAAGCAAACTTAATTTCAAGCTATACCTTATAGACAACTCGCCGACAGATGAACTCCAATCTTTAAAAAAAGACGAGCGCACAGAGTATATTTTTAACAACAAGAACCTGGGCTTTGGCAAGGCGCATAATATTTCTTTAAAAAAAGCGATAACAGAATCTCATTATCACCTGGTTTTAAATCCAGATATATACTTCGGTGAAAATGTACTCGAAGATTTATTCAAGTATATGGAAGAGAATAAATCTGTTGGCCAGGTCATGCCTAAAATACTCTACCCTGACGGCACAGTCCAGCATCTTTGTAAATTGCTGCCCACACCTGTTGACCTTATACTGAGAAGATTTTTCCCATGGGGGATGCAGGAGCGCAATAAAAGATATGAACTAATCGATAGCGGCTACAATAAAATAATGAATATAGCGTATCTATCGGGATGCTTTATGTTCATACGATCTGAGTCGCTGAAAACTGTTGGCCTCTTTGACGAAGCCATCTTTATGTATATAGAAGATGCCGACCTTACGCGAAGAATCCATCAGCAATATCAAACTATATTTTACCCGGATGTGCAGGTATATCATTACTATGCCAAGGGATCGTATAAAAATTTCAAACTTATGCTATACAACATCCACGGGGCTTTTATATACTTCACCAAATGGGGCTGGATATTTGACCGCGAACGAAGAAAAATAAATCAACGAATAGTGAGTGAATATTTAATCAACTGATTTACGATGCAGAGTATATTACTTACCGGTGGTTCCGGCTTTATAGGAAGTCATTTTCACAGATTGCTTTCACAAGATGAATTCATTAATCTTGATTTGGTTAAGCCTTCGTTCAACCATCAGGCTCCCTATATAGAAGGAGATATACGTATAGAAGATGACGTCAGGAAAGCGTTACTTGGTAAAAATATAAATACCATTATTTCGCTGGCCGCGAAGCATCATGACTTCGGTATCGGACACGATGAGTATTTTGACACTAATGAAGAAGGCACACGCATCATTTGCAAGCTCGCATCGGAGTTCAACATCAAGAATATAATATTCTATTCATCAGTGGCTGTATATGGAATCAGGCAAAATGTTTCCAATGAAGAGATGAGTCCGGAGCCAGATTCACCCTATGGAGCATCTAAACTCGCTGGGGAAAAAGTGCTCGAACAGTGGGTTACTGAAAATCCTGAGAGAAAGGTATTGATCATTCGGCCTACGATTGTATTTGGACCAAATAATCTGGCGAACATGCGGAATCTGATTCGCCAGATCGACTCAGGACTTTACTTCCACCTTGGCAAAGCGGATAATATAAAATCAATAGCATACGTGGAGAATGTAGTGGAAGCCACTTTATTCCTAATGAAGCGCATGAAGCCAGGGATTTCAGTATACAACTATGCAGATGAACCCCAACTTACCGCACGCCAGATCGGAGATACAATAGCCGATGCATTGCATAAAAAAGTAAAACTTACTGTACCTAGATTTGTGGGTATACTTGTAGGTCTTCCTTTCGATCTTGTTATTAAATTAACCGGTAAAAATCTTCCAATCTCTACAGCACGTATAAAAAAACTCGGCACACAAACCTATCATTCTGCTAAAAAACTTTTCAACGAAGGCTATACTCCCAAGCATACTACATACGATGGTCTTCGAAAGATGGTTGAGTGGTATAAAGCATCGGATAATTCTTAAAGTTTAGCTACATCTGCGAAGTTGTAGTTTTTAAGCCAATGGGTGAGTGGATTTAATTACCATTCACTATTTTTGGCAGTTATTTTTATTTATGGCTATTCAGCTTGCTGCTGCTACTACTTCTTTTGTTATTGCTTTTTTGATCGTTCCGGTGATCATTAAATATTCATTGCAAAAAAATCTGGTAGACATTCCGGGTCGCAGAAAAATCCATAAAAAAGTAACTCCATCCATGGGTGGGATTGCCATTTTCATTGGCTTCTTTATTTCTTCATTAATTTGGATCGATATACAAAGCTGGGGTACTATAAAATTTATTATGGTAGCTCTATCCGTAATATTTTTTATTGGTGTTCGTGATGATCTTGTTCCGTTGAGATGGATGATAAAACTGATGGGCCAGATCATGGCTGCTTCTCTATTGATATTTCTTTTCGATCTGAGAATCAAATCGTTCTACGGATTATTCGGAATCTATGAACTACCTGACATCATCAGCTACCTGCTTACTTACTTCACTATAATTGTTATAACAAATTCATTCAACCTGATTGATGGATTGGATGGATTGGCTGGAACTATCGCCACACTTTCGCTGATTGCGTTTGGCGTGTGGTTCTTCCTTATTGACGACTTCATTTTTTCTATTCTGTCATTCTCTATGGTGGGTGCTATTTTTGCCTTCCTGATTTTTAACTGGGAGCCCTCCGAAGTTTTTATGGGCGATACCGGGGCACTGGTCATCGGTATGATGCTGGCTATGCTTACCATTCGTTTCATTGATCTCAACTATAATTTACCTGAGCATTATCCATACAGATTCAATGCGTCTATCGGTACAGCTGCATGCTTCATTATTATCCCGCTGGTGGACACATTGCGTATCGTTTTACTTCGAATACTAAAAAGACAATCTCCATTTAAGCCAGACAAAAGCCATATACATCATGCCATTATGCGTCTGGGCATGACTCATAGTCAAACAACATTGATTTTGGCAGGTGCGCACCTGTTTTATATCGGTCTTGCTTTACTGTTTCATAACTTCTCGGAGCGATATATTCTGACCGGAGTGATCGTACTCTCTTTTGTTCTGAGTGTAACGCTCGATCGATTGATTCTGGGCAAACTATCTCCTAAAGAACTCGAAGACTAACAACGTTAGGGCAATACAACACTATATTGTATTTTTGGTGTCGTTCATTTGATACCAATGCAAGAGAAAATTAAATCACTTATTCAGGAAGTAGAAGCTTTTACAGCGAATGACAAACAAGGAGTCGAGAACTTCAGACTCCGCTATATTAGTCGTAAGGGAGTTATTGGTGATTTGTTTGAAGAATTGAAACAGGTGCCGGTTGAAGAAAAGAAGGCTGTCGGCAAAATCCTGAACGAGCTTAAACAAGCTGCGGAAAATAAACTTGCTGTATTAAACGAGCAGCTTGAATCCAATCCGTCTGCTCAGACAGATATTGACCTGACGCTTCCCGGTATTCCGAATACATTAGGAAATCTTCATCCGCTGTCGCTGACTCGCTATAAGATCATCGAAATTTTCGAACGATTAGGTTTCAATGTAGCTGATGGACCTGAAATCGAAGATGACTGGCACAACTTCTCTGCGCTTAACTTTCCTGAGAACCACCCCGCAAGAGAAATGCAGGACACCTTCTTCATCGAGAAGAAGGGAAATGCTGATGCTCAAGATATCCTGTTAAGAACACATACTTCAAATGTACAGATCAGGCTGATGAAAAAACAGAAGCCTCCGATTCGTGCTATTATGCCCGGACGTGTGTATCGTAATGAAGCTATATCTGCGCGAGCACACTGTTTTTTTCATCAGGTTGAAGGACTATATGTAGATAAAAATGTAAGCTTCTCAGATTTGAAGCAGACTTTATTTCACTTTGCCAAAGAGATGTACGGTAAAGATATAAAGCTTCGCCTGAGACCATCATTTTTCCCTTTCACAGAACCGAGTGCTGAGATCGATGTTACTTGTCTTATCTGCAAGGGAGAAGGATGCGTGGTTTGCAAACGTAGCGGTTGGGTAGAGATTGCAGGCGCAGGTATGGTTCATCCGAACGTATTGCGTAACTGTGGCATTGACCCGCAGGAGTATACTGGCTTTGCATTCGGTATGGGTATTGAGCGCGTGACGCAGCTGCGGTACCAGGTGAATGACCTGAGGCTTTATTCCGAAAATGACATACGCTTCTTAAAACAATTTCACACCAGTGATATTGCATGACAATTGAGAATATAAAACGGATTGCAGTGATTGGCGCTGGCACTATGGGGCAAGGAATTGCCCAGGTATGTGCACTGGCAGGCTATACTGTAATGCTATATGATATTCAACCTGAACTCATCAGAAGCGCGATCTCAACAATTAGAAAAACACTAGAGTCGCATGTCGAGAGAGGAAAAATAACAGAACAACATAAGAATGAAGTCATCGGCAGGATTGAAGCTGCAGGTGACTTCAGAACACTTCAAATTGATTTAGCAATTGAGGCTGTCATAGAAAAGCTTGACGTCAAGCAAAAAATATTCTCCGAGCTTGAAAAGATAAATGGACAAGATTGCATACTGATCAGCAACACGTCCTCCATTTCAATAACGTTGATTGCATCTGTATTAAAATATCCCGGAAGGTTTGCCGGCTTGCATTTCTTTAATCCGGCACCTGCTATGAAGCTAGTAGAGATTGTTAGAGGCGCTGCTACAGATGAATCTACTATCAATTTCTTAAGAGACTTTAGTTATAAAATATCCAAGGCAGCAGTATTGGTTAAAGACTCTCCTGGTTTTATAGTTAATCGTGTTGCCCGTCATTTTTATACCGAGTCGCTTCGTATACTTGAAGACAATGTTTCAGATTTTCAAACAGTGGATCAGCTTATGCGAGCCACCGGATTTAAAATGGGACCTTTTGAATTGATGGATTTAATTGGTATAGATGTTAACTACGCAGTTACCTCGTCTATGTTCAATTCATTTCATCAAGATCCTAAATTCAGACCGAGCAGAATCCAGCAACAAAAAATTGAAGCCGGGTTTTTAGGAAGAAAATCAGGTAAAGGTTTTTATACTTATCAAACTAAGGAATAGCGATGTATTGGAGAGTCTTGATACTTTTTGTTTTCTTAGGATGTTCTTCTGATCTAAGTGACGATTCTATACCCTACGTACCCTTTCAAGACATCGTTATTAATTTGAATCTTCCGGAATACAATACATTGAAAACTACAGGACATCAGTATATAAATAGCGGAGGTGTTAAAGGAATTATCGTTCACCAGGTTAATTCCAGCCTATACTATGCTTTCGAACGAAACTGCTCTTACCAGCCTAACAATGTTTGTTCCACTGTTGAAATACATTCATCAAACCTATACTTGATGGATCCTTGCTGTGGCTCAATGTTTGGATTCGATGGCAATCCAACTGGCGGTGTTGCCTGGCGACCGCTGAGACGTTATGAGACTATATTAAACGGCTCACAGCTTACTATCACAGACGCGGTTCTTCAATAGATATCTCTCCTTCTGTTCTATTATCCTTCGTTTTCCTGGGAAGT
>DJFR01000250.1 GCA_002432545.1 Flammeovirgaceae bacterium UBA5867
ATGGCGATCGACTTTTCAATTATACCTTCTTTTGAAGATGAAGACTATGAAGCTCCGTTAACAGCTAATCTTCAGAATAGCACCATCAGTGCTTTGCGTTATGCATGGTCTGCAACCGGAGGTGTCATCGATAATACAACTGCAGAAAATACAACTATATATTTTGAAAATCCGGGTACGTACACTGTGACGTTACAAACCGAAAATGATAAGGATGTCCAGACGATACAACGGACGATAACCGTAAAGCCGAATACAAACCTCTATATCATGGAGGATGTTAAGCTGGCTATCAGTGCAGGACATACTGCTTCCGGTAGTTTTTATTCAACAAAGCTTCGACAAGTACTGAAGCGTGAAGATGTAACAGCAGAGAACGGAAGCCTGGTAGATATAGTTTTCTTTAGTATAAACTCGAGCTTCAGCTATAGCCGGTTTATATCGCCTGACTCAGCGGCCAGGTATTCATTTCCGGCCATTCCGGGAGCTACACATACAGCTTTTATCAATACACTTGAATCGAGTGCTATATCATTTTCGGCAAGTCAGTTTGATGCGATGACGAATGATACTCCATTGCAACCGCTCGATGTAAAAAACAACGACAGTAAAATCTCTTTCTTCAACAGCAGTGTTGTGCCGCGTGTTGTTTTGTTTGAGACAGGCGATGGACGGAAAGGCGCGATCAAGATAAAGGGTTTTGTAGCAGACGGATCGCAGTCATATATACTTCTGGATATTAAGGTGCAAAAATTAAAACGATGAATACCCGCTCAGTTATCGGTTATGTTGCTTCCTGTGGAAATATATACAGGTCGCTTGCTATTCTTGTGGTCGTGTTTGCGGGTTTTGAACTGCACGCACAACAAGTTGATCTGGGCAATCTGAAAAATACATTTTCACAAAAGCCTGTCCGGGTTGGTGGTGGTATATCGGCCAACACAGTGTTTTATGACGGCAATGACGGACAAGGCCGCCAGCCGTTTACATACTTCCTGAGCGGTAGTGTTAATTTCAATATATATAATCAGATTAATCTTCCGTTTTCCTTTAACATCACGAATCTTGGTTCGAGCTATGGCTATCCTACATTACCAAACAGATTCAGTGTGCATCCGATGTATAAATGGATCACTGGTCATATAGGCGATGTTGCCATGAGTTTCTCACCCTATACACTCAACGGTCACATGTTTACCGGTGTTGGTGTAGATCTTACTCCCAAAGGGCCGTTCAAATATAGCGCTATGTACGGGCGACTTCAGCGTAGTGTTGAATACGATACGGCTAACCGGATTGTGCCTGCCGCGTACCAACGGATGGGCTACGGGGCGAAGGTTCGATACGACCAGGAAGATCATTACCTGGGCATGACGATGTTTGCTGCGAAGGACGACCCCAGTTCATTACGCTGGCAACCTGATAGTCTGAATATATTTCCGCAGCAAAACGTTGCATTCAGCTGGGAGGGAGGAATCAGGTTGATGGACAATCTGAATCTCTCCGGTGAATATGGTGTAAGCATGTTAACACGTGACGTGCGAGCATCGCGTGAGGGTTCATCGATCATTCATAAAACACTTGCCAATCGAACTTCAACAGAAGCCTATAAAGCGTTTAAGGTAGAAGCGAATTATCAACTCTATAAAAATACGATAGGAGTGGGCTACGAACGAATCGACCCGGAGTATAGAACGTTGGGTGCATATTACTTCAATAATGACTATGAAAATATCACGTTGCGTTATGCGCGTCCGTTTTTGAAAGACAAAGCAAACATAGCCTTGAGCTGGGGGGTACAGCGCGATAATCTTGACAACGACAAAGAGCAATCGTCAAAACGTTTTGTGAGTTCTGCTAACCTGAATTATACTCCGAATGAGAAGTTCAATGCATCGGTGTCCTACTCAAGTTTTCAGACCTATATGAACATCCGGTCGCAGTTCGACTATATAAACGGACAATCGCCTTATGATAACCTCGATACGCTCGACTTCACACAGTTGTCTCAAAACCTCGCGATCAACACGATCTATAATTTCGGCAAGAATGAAAACAGAAGACAGAACCTGAATGTAAATGCGAGTTACCAGGAAGCTGCCGATAAACAAGGCGATGTGATCCGTCCCGGGGCATTGTCTCAATTCTATAATCTCAGCACAGTATATGGATTGTTACTTGTTCCGCAGGCTATCAACTTCAATGCGGCATTCAATACCACCTTTAATCATGTGGGAGGCGATGAGTTTCTAACCCTCGGACCAACGTTGGGCGTAAAGGCGAAGGTGTTCAAGAAAGCCGTCACTACTGGACTATCGTCTTCGTATAACGTAAGCTATAATGAAGGCGAAGTACAGAACAAAGTATTAAACCTGCGCTGGAATGCCGGCTATACTTTGCTGAAGCGCCATAACCTCAGTGCTAACACCATCTGGCAACAACGTGAAATACAGGAACGCGGTACCACGCGATCGCTTACGGCTACACTGGCGTACGCTTATAGCTTTTAGCGAAAAGACCCTTATCTCGGTATTGGGTATATCTCCATTTATTAAGTGTGCCTAGTAAAAGCTTCAACCATTTCTCTGATGTATAGCACAACTACCGGCAGTCAATACCAGAAACGAATGTAAATTATAGTATATATCGTTGTAGCTATTAAGCCCGGTAAAGCCAGATTGCAGGAAAAGTGTTTTGAGCTTTAATAGATGACATCGGCAGTGTTACTAATAAAAAAGCCACAATAACATTATACTTAAAATTCACCCTTATTCGCTTTAGATACGAATTTCGTTCGCTTTCATACTTCTTGTTCGTTGATGAAGACCAAGCATAATTCCTCTTATCAAGAATTGAATACAGATCACACTAAGTCATAGAATTAATGTTTATAACATTAATTCTCTTATCAAGAGAAAAACGCATCCAACTTCCATTACTATAATGAATGCGATTCGTAATCTTTTTCCGTTTAAATCAGTGTTATACATAAGGTCATCTTTTACTTCTTCTTGATAAGCAATCAAATCCTTGAATAAGTAATAGAGCAATACAGGGATAACAATAAAAACAAGAAAGATATACATTAGGATTATTTTCATAAAACGTACTTGCCACCCGGGAAAATTAAGACAACATAGCCAACTAACTCAACACCATCTCCAACTTTTCTCATTATACTCCCAAACTGTCCTATATTCTTAAATGTAATATACTCCTTTTGATGCTTTTGCCAATCTGTTCAAATTCTGACTTCTCTTCTCTGGCTTTAATATGCTTCCAAACAAGGCATCAAAATTGCCTCTTAATTCATTTAATGAAGCTCTCAAGACACAAATCGCCAGTTCGAACTTCTATTTTATTTACTATTCCCACGATCGGCTAACATTCTCTACCTTTGAGGCTGAATTGCTTTTGAAATGAATCTGGCTTCTTCCTTAGAGAACAAAATATTCGGGATTATTGGTGCGGCAGGCGACAAGCTGGGCGTGGATACGTATGTAGTTGGCGGGTATGTGCGCGATTTGATTCTGAATCGTCCGTCCAAAGATATTGACTTTGTTTGTGTAGGAAGCGGCATTCAACTGGCACAGGCTGTAGCCGATGCATTGGGC
>DJFR01000050.1:0-5827 GCA_002432545.1 Flammeovirgaceae bacterium UBA5867
GTCCGTAAAAGTTGTACCGGTATAAACTGTATCCGTGAGCGGTGTTGGCTCCGCTCCTTTTACATACGTGCGGAATATTTTATAGCCGTATATATCTTTCTCGGTATTGGGTGTCCACGTAACGGTAGCAACACCGAGTGAATCAATCACGGCCCGTACATTCTGCGGAGCCCGGGGAGGTATACTATCAACCGGTTGCACCAATACTGACATAGACGTTCGTGATGCACCATTTATAGCATCGGCTGTAATGGTAAAGTAATTGGTCGGGAAGAGTTTGCTATAGCGAATCGTTCGCTGGTTAGCCGGTATATTTTGCACTACCGGTATATAGGGGCCACCTTCGGTTTGAGACAGGCTCAAGGTAAAGCCGCGAATNNAGGTAAAGCCGTGAATCAATCCATTACCCGCACGTTCAAATGACCAGTTAAGCTCCATTTCACCGGCTTCGTTTACCGCTGCCTTCACAATGTGCGGCACATACTCCAGTATCTTCTGACCAACCCCGGATACTTTCGCAGAAGGCGGACCGATTTCACTAAAGGAAGTTACACCGCGCACGCGGTAGTAATAAGTAACATCGTTCATGCCGAGTGCATCTACATAATGAATTCGTCCGTTAGGTTTTATCGCATCACTCTCACTCATCTGCATGATGGGACGTTCGCTGATCCTGTAAAAATTCTTTCCGTCAGAAGAGCGTTCGATATAGTATGCGTTGTAGTAATCTTTCAGGGAATTATAGTCCCAGCTGATCACGGCCGTTTTATCACTGAATTGTGCGGCAACTTCGGTCGGTTCCGGAAGCGGTTTAAAGTCTTTCAATCCAATAAATACTGCAGCTGAATCGATCGCCAGCTGTCCTGAAGGTACTTTTGATTTTATACGATAGAGATACTTTTCATTTTCCTTTACATCGGTATCCGTCAGCCCCCAGCCTGCCAGTTGCGCCATGGCAAAATTCTGATCGGCCGCATACAGCGAAAGCGCAAAACGCTGCTCAAGTTCCTGTGCCTTACCGATAGACGATAATATAGTCTCTTTGTCTGTGCTGCTCACTTCGAAGCTATCACCATACAACGCCTGTGCTATAATAGCTGCATACTCATTGCTATTGGCCGGTACGATCCATGCGCTTTGCTCGGCAGGCTTCAGTATACCTATATATTTTCGTTCCGGCTTGCTCAGAATAACGCTGTCGCGGATAACGGTGTACCGTACCACTTCAAAACCGTATTGATTGGACAACTTCCATGCGCGCGGCTGGTTTACAGCCCAGCGTATCAGGATCTGCTTTTTCTGTGCGCGTCCTACAGCTTTGACAAAGTTCGTTCGCTGACTATACCCGGGCACAGCCGTGCAGCACACAATCAGTATCGCGATGAATATATAGAGGCGATCTTTTCTCATTTGATCGGATTAGTATAGATGAATATGGCTGAAGAACCGCGCTTACCATTCGGAAGTATATATTGGAACTTCACCGGATAGTTGCCGGCACGGATCATCGGGTAGCCGCCCATGATGATGGACGCATAGCGGTTCTGTTGCTCGGTACCGAGGAATGTATTAACCACCTGTGTTTGCAGGTCGATGAAATCCTGGTGGTATACATCCGGCAGATTGTATATATACGGAACCCGCGTAGTAGTTATACCAGTCGGCTCGGAAAGCTCGGCCTGCATCTGGTATAGCGACATGATCGGCAATGCGCGTGACGGATAGAATCCAAGCGCTGCGGTATCACGGTTCAAACGGATCTCATTCGCAATCGGGTATTCCTGGTATAATAACGGATATATATCCTGTTGGTAGTAAGCATCCTGCGGTAACGCTGCTACCACTGACAACGCCTGGTGACCGCTATATTGTGTACCGATCAACTCTGTTACATCGAATCCTTCATAGCTGGCAACCTGTGGCTGCAGACTGATCACATCGGACGATATCTTTCCGATCAATGGCTGCACGATGGTTATACTCTTGATCTTGTCGCTATAGAGTGCATGCCTGCTGGTATGGAAAGTATATTCGATCAGGCTTTTGCCGAGATCAGTCTGTTGTACTTCAGACGCCTGGTTTTGACGAATGGTCAGATCACCTACATCGTTTTTAATAACCTGCTCCACTGCGCCCTGTTGTGTCGATGAAGCATCGCGTGGTGTAGCAACCATACCGATTGTATACGCGGCATTAACATCCAGTGCATCGAGCGTGAAGTCGATTCGTTTTTCGGTAGCATTATATACTACTTCCTGTTTGTTCGCAGCTTGTCCGGTTTTACCGTTTACGATCTCGTAGCGCCATGCATCGGAGAAGAGGTACGACTGACCACGTTTCAACTGGATATATCCTTCTTTACTTTCATCGCGATAGTAGTTCCGTTGATCCACCACCGGGTAAGCATATTCGATATTGGACAATGGTATATTATCCGGAGCATCGCCTGTTGTAAACGTTATCTCTTTAAACTCCATTGCCTTTTTGCCTTCTTCGTATACCTGCTGCCAGGTAGTGCCTTGCTGTAGTTCGAAGCTGACTTTTACAACAGCTTTGAGTTCTTTGTGAGGCGGCAATGTTTCGGTTGAGTAAAACGTAACCAGGTCGCGATTCTTATTCCATTCGAGTCTGCCGGCAATAGCCGTGCCGTTGTCTGTTACGGTAAACTCTTCCAGCTTTATCCGGTATGATTTGCTGCCCTGGTCATCTTCCACATAGAACGGATGTTCCATGCGCATGTTGAAGGCTGCCTGTGGTGCTGCAAAAACATCTACATCTTTAGTCTTATCGATCGGCTTCAGATCGGCAATAACATTTAATGCCAGCGGACTTCCTGAATCATTTACAATTTCGCAGTCTTTACCCAGCGCTACTTTCAACCGGAAATTACCACTCACCAATCCTCCGAGTATATCTACCTTCACTGCGAGGTATCCTTTAAACATGGTAGGATTTGGCAGTCGTGCCTGTAACAACACAGCCGAGCCTCCGCGCAATACGGAGAACTTCTTGTTCATTCCGAATATCTTGATCTTTACCCCCACTTCACCCTGCATATAGGCATAGGCTTGTCCGTTGGCATACCATCCTCCTATACCGATCGGTTCGGTTTGTCCTGCGCAATGTGCATCTCCATAATCGCGAAGCATGATATCAAAACCTGCACCGGCCTTAAAGCTGGCGTATAGTATAAATGAACGCATCTCACCAGTGTCTACTGAGAAGTTTGTACCGAAGGCAAAACCTCTTCCGTCCTCCAGTGCATTTGCATCGCGCATATAGTCAAGCTTTGCCATCTCAACACCTAGCATATCGGCAATGATGGTGGGCGGTGGTGGCGAATCGAGTACTTTACTTCCGGCCATGAAATAACCACCAGTCTTCACACTAAAGCTTCCGATACCAAACTGTATACCCATGCGATCGACCGGAGTACCCATATAGATATACCAGCTGTCGGAATCGATATGCATCACCGACCAACCGGCACGATTGTTATTACCGATACCACGTAACAAACCACCGGCAACATTTACATATACATCAAAGGTTGAGTGAAAGCTTTTGTTGGCGAAGTCCATCATCATACCCACATGTGCTGATATCATTCCGCTCTCGCCCATCTTTTTCGCATCGCCCAGTAAAGCGGAAGCCGCCTGCGAAGGTTCATTTACTTTGAGTGTCTCAAGTGTTTGCGCGAGTACGGGATTATCTTTTACAAAAGCATCTTCATACTTCGCGAAGTTGCTCTGCTGTTCCGTAACGAAGCCTTCTATATTTTCCGTACCCGGAATTTTACCGATGAACCGCGCATCACCAAAGAAACCGATATAGCTTATACCAAAGCTCTTGGTAAATCCAATTTCAAAAGATGCTTCTCCATCAACAACGCTTCGTGTCGCTACGTTGAAGAGGACTGCAGCCTTGATACCGAAATGTATTTTATCATCCGGCACATAGTCCATTACCGTTAACGGAGATCCTGCCTCTACTCCTTTGGGGCTACGTTTCATGTGATAGAATGCGCCACCACCGAAGCCATGTATACGCAACGGACCGACTACTGGTATTCCATCTCCATACGAAACAGAGCCTTCTACAAACCAGTAGCGGTAGGTTGTAGAACCAAACATGGCCTGCGCCTTTACTTCTACTTTTACCGGAATGAATTTAGCCTGTAGCTTACCGGCTATACCATCGCCATAGATTGGATCATCATCCAGTATACTCAGTGCACCTTCTATCTCCAGACTTCCGCTGATGGTTGCCTTAATCTGAATAGCACTGATGCCTATACCATCGTACTTCCACGACTGTGTTCCGTCTTCGCGTTTCTCCAGTTTACTTTTTACTTCCAGGCGTGTAGTCGCTCCGAATTGTCCTGACATCAGGTTAAGCTTGAGGTTGAAGCCGAGCTTTGCCTTACCACCCTGTGCCGTGAGCGCTATATCATTAATGGATACCGGGAAGTTGGCAAATTTCAGTTCGCCTTTATAGCCGAAGTACTCCACTTCTATATAGGGAGTCTCGGTCATGATGTGAAGCGATTTGAATTCTATACCTTTGAACTCGCCCATGGCATTAGAGCCGTCTTCGTTCTTGGATACCTTCATGCTCATGCGACCGTGAAGCATAGCCTCCGGTCTGAACTTGTTATCGGTAAGTTTTAATTGGACGTATGAATTGGGATCGATCTCAACGGTAGCGTTAAGCGCAGAGAAACTAAATTTATTACGAACGCTTACTTTCAGCAGGTATTCATCCGGCATCATCACAGCTTCATAGGCAAATGTATCTTTCTCGGCTATCGGAAGTCCGAGCATACCTTTGAACGATGCACCGGTAAGGTTATTCGCTTCCAGCTTGATCATCATTTCGTCTACCGACAATTTCCAGCCCGATGCTGTACCTTTTTCTATTGGTAAAAGATTTTTGCCGGTAAAAGATCCTGTCAATCCATTGTTGTCGATCAGCATATCTGCCCCGATGAAAGAAATTCTCTTGTCAGGATTGGTCTTGTCTTCAAATGCTTCGGGCAATACAATCTTTATACTCTTGGCATATACACCGCGCCACAACTCGGTGTGACCGGCTTCAAGGTATTCTGCCTCATAGCCTTCGGGATACACAACGGATGGGCTATTGCGCAAATCACTGAAATCAAGAACAGCTGTCTCAATACTAAAGCGCATGTCCTTGATCAACGGCATCTCAAAATCAGGCAGGGTAAATTCTACGAGTATATCATTCCAATCCGTAACAACGGTTGTGAATGAACCCTTTACCCGCTTGTCGGCATTCTCGTAACGTTTGCCATTGGGATCTACCGGTATAAGCAAACTTCTCGGGAACTCTATATCTGCTGCGAGTCCTACTTCCTTGAAACCATTGCAATCAAAACTGAGATATGTTTTAGACTCGGGAGCCGGGACTTTGGTATTGCTGCTTCCTTTGAGAATCAACACGCTGGCACCGCCATTGAAACGGATCGGTATATCTCCGAGCAACACCAATTTGGCATCTCCGACTATACCGCCTTCGTAGGTGAGTTTGATTCCCTCCAGACCAAAATATAGTTCATGCGGTTCCTGTGGTATATCCAGTTTTGCAAACGCAGTAAATTCAGCGTGACCGGCTTTAAATTTTACTTCGCTGATCGCAATAGTAATGGTTGTACTGTTGATAACCTTTTTGAAGCCGATTGGCAGCTCATGCAGCTTGTCGCTGGTCAATGACGTTACAAATGTTCCTAATTCATTGAGTTTATCAATGGCAGCTTTTGCCTGTTCGCGCGTAAAGGCTGCATAGCCATCTTCACCTATATAGT
>DJFR01000050.1:5910-12711 GCA_002432545.1 Flammeovirgaceae bacterium UBA5867
TCATGGCCAAAGACTTGCTGACCAGAAACCAGAAGCAACAGGATTAGAGAGAGTGCCTGTAAAGACACAAAAAAGCTCTTAAAACACATGGAAGTGTAATGTTATGGACTAAATAAGGCGTAGTGATTTATAGCAGCTAGCGATTCATTTGCAAGTGAATTGCATAGGAATGATAATAAGGATAGTAAAGTGTATTCATTTTGGTCAACGTTTAACAGGTTAGGGTATAATAAACATCTGGAGGTAAATATATACGAAATAACTTATACCGTGATGAACGGTAGGATGAAAGACGACAAGTATACTAAAATGATCGCCAGATCGACAATTTAACTACCAACATCTGGTAACGCTATATACCTTAAACGATCTGTGTAATTTTTTCCATGATTTATTCAGTAATTATATACGCCTTAATATATAGGGTAGCAGCTGTTGTGGTATATAAAATACTTATTTCGGAAGTATAGTCTCTGAAAATCACGGCTTTAGCTGAATAATTTATACTATCAATCCATAACATCATAATGATCAAGAACATCAAAACCGAGCAGCCCGCGCTTTACAGTCAACGTGACTTTGCTAGCCGCATCAACACGCTTTGTATCGGCATACCCAAAAATCAATTCCTTTTTCATTCCGAAGTAGTTGATAGTGACAAACGGTGAACGTTCATTCCTGCGCCCTTTATAGCCTGGCATAGAGCTTTTAGATTTTATATCAAATTCTACATGCCTGACTTCGGTACCCGATCCATAATAGTTCGCAGCCATGAAAACATAGCAGGAAATAAAACCCCAGGAAATAATATTCTGAAACAACGGATAGAATATACCCCTCGTATTGAAATTCCTATTATAGTGACTCCTGTTAAACAAGAACGTGGTTACCCCTACTATCAAAATGATTGATATCGGTATTGTTATACTAATAATAGTCAGTCTGTATAGATATACTTCGAAAACACCCAGTACTACTCCCATCATTAATGTTATGCAATAAAATATCTGCCAACCAGTAAATAGCTTGCTTTGGCTCTTAATAGTCTCTTTACGCATGACAGTATATATCTATTCTATTATGAACGAGTCTTGTCAGCTCCGAACAGCCGTGCGGCTAAAGTAAATACAGTCCCAAACAATATTATAAAAGTAAATAGCAATAGCAATATCGATGTAGCAATCCAGAGTTCGTTTTCTTCGTAGAGCTTCCCCACAAACTCTATTTCGTTCAAATAGTTATTGGGTAACATCAACGCGAGAATGAGAGATCCGAAACCGTGCACACCCATCAGCGTTGCTTTAACCCGCTCATTAATTTTGTATTGAGTATAGCCAATGATGTAGCCTCTTGTCAATTTATTGGCAAGGTATGCCAGTGCTGCTACGAGCAGGAAAACTATTCCCGCCCAGAACCTGGTTTCCGGTCTTGCAGAAAGCAATAGAAGACTAATGTTACTCATGAAATATACTCATCGCTAATTGAATACCTTTGAATAGACAATCGCTATCAGGGCCAGGATCACAATAATTATTAGCCAGCTGCTTCTTTTCGTTTTCTCATCAACGTTCTTGTTGGTCTGAACTTCGTATAGCGACCAGCCAAATGTTATCACTACAATGACAGCACTTGCCAACACCAGGTATTTGTTAGTGGAAATCACTATGGTCGCCATGAAGCCTAACAATACAGGCGCAATGAGCAGCGACATCTTTTCAAGTATACTCTTACCCGATTGTACTTTTACTTCCATTATTGCCTGAAGATCAGATTCCTATGCCTCACGGTTTACAACGTGTTTGCTCACAATAATAGAATCCTGTCTCTTCTGCGCTTTTATTACAATACTGCCGTTTTTACACTTAACAATTTCTTTAATCTCGTTCTTCTTTAAGAGTATTGTTGGCGTCATTGCCTGTTCCCGCTCTATAGTATCATCTCCGATTATCAGCAGGTAGCTTTTAAAAATTTTCCGTTGTCTATTCAGACTTCGTGCGATGCTAAAGGTGAATGCTCCTACTACAAAAACTACAGGTACAAATGACGCAGCGCTGATCTCTCCCCGGCCGATATCAATGAACCCTGCCCACGAGTTTATAACCAATATGACTAATATCAGTGGTATGAAAATGAATAACATTTTTGTCCTGATTTCGCTGAATCCTTCCAGATTATTCTTGTAAGCCTTCATGTATATATTTATAAATTATCTCGTTGCGTTTACCTTTGGATAACCGAACCGCTTGCGACAGCACCATAGCCCTACAATCAAGCCAGGGTGGCCCCGCCATTATAAATCCATACGAAACGAAAGTGAGAAATTGCCAGCGCGAATACTGTTTTCATTACAGGTCAGGTGGTTAGGTACAAATTGAACCATGTGCTGTTGCCAGCACGTTAGTGGAATACAAATATATCAGATTTGATCTGTACAACATATCGTCACACCGGGCCTCTGAAAGAAATATTTAACAGGCTTTTACGCTGTTTCTTCTTTTTTATCCCGTTCCATAATCATCTTGTAAAGTGCCTGGTTGTGCTTCTTGTCTGTCATTCTGCCTGAAATAAGCCAGCGCATAGCCATACCGTAAAGTACCAATGCTATTAGCGAGACAATATGCAGTTTAAAATAAAGGACAACGGGTATGAAAATTACGGTGAGTACGATGTCCAATATATAGTTTTCTTTCTCGGCCATGCGGTCGCGGATGATTTTCTTATTGCCCCGACTGTTCCCGATCCGGTCGCTCACTTTTAAGACAAACTGATCAAGTTTATAGTACTTATCGGCATCGGATAGTGTGAAGCAGATACCAAACTTCAGCTCAATAGCCCGGAAGAAATTATAATACGCGCGGGCACCTTTGAATGTATTTTTCACGCCATTCTTTACGGAAGGAGAAGCGATCAGAAAATCCAGGAAATGTGCTTCGTCAAAATCAGCTCCGGGGGATTGTCGCTGTTCTTTGAATACGCTCAGTATTTCGTCTCTTAGTTCTTCGTGAGTCATGGGTATAGAGTAGGTATGTTAGGAGCTTCGATTTACCTGCTAAAAATGCTATTGAATCAAAAAAAGAAATTCAAGTAAACCAAGTGCCACGATAACACCTACCATACCGAAAAAAACTAACGCTGCCTTCTTTAGCTTTTCATTGTTTTTAGTAGAGAGCCCTGAGACAGCCAACATAATGGTTATGATGATGCCTGCCAGGCAAATTATGGATTTAATAATTGTCCCTAAAGCGAGGAGTTGTGTTGTATTCATTAGGCAGTTCAATATAGTATACCTCCCGTCTATTTAAAATTATAAAATCCAATGGCACAGAGACCATAAAGGAAAGTAAGTTACACAAAGTTAAATGCAAAGCTGTATGCACTACAGGCTGTCGTCACTGGCAAATTCATCGGGATTCGTATATATTTGAGTATTCAGCTACAGACAGAAGAATGCCAACCATCGAGAGCTTGTTCGAATTAGCCATTGAGCTTAGGGACAGCGGAAATTTGGACCACTCCATTGGGGTCTTATCAAAAATATTGGAACGTTATCCCGGTAACGAAAGTATATATAAGGTTTATGTGATTCGTGCCGGAATCTATGGTGAACTGGGAAACCATGAATTGGCGCTCGAAGATTTCAAAAATGCAACCCACCTGAATCCTAAATCCGAACTTGCCTCTCTGGGATTATATATATCTTATGCAGAACTGGCCCAATACGAAGATGCCATCCACGAGCTGATCAGATACCTCTCCAGTTACCCTGCCGAACTGTATAAAGAAACTCTTGAAGAGCTCGTAAACGACCTGCAACACGGCTACATGACTGGCTATCGTGAAGACATTCTAAGGCTTGCCAAGCAAAATGGGATTCATATATAAGCTACGGTAGTGGTCACTTGAAAGTATAAAATCCAATGGCACTAAGGAGCACAAAGGAAAATGGAGTTACACAAAGCTGCGTATCTATCATCAAAAAACTTCGTGCCTCTCTGTGCCTGCTTCGTGAACTCTGTGCAACTGGATTTAAAACTACCGTTTCTCTGCAATCAAAATCATATTCGTAACGGGATACGGAATCTCTGTCAGCTTTCCGTTCGCTTCACTATATAGTTCTACTTTCCCTTTCAGGCGATTGTCTACGATCCAGGTGTTGGTATAGGCTTGCGATTCAGCGCTGATTACAAAGCCAACTTTTTCAAGTTCTGCTTTCCAGTCATCGATGCTCCAGAACGTAAACGTCTCATGCATTTCGCTTTCCCAGTTGTCGATGTAGTCTTTGCGACTCATAAACTCACAGGCATCGCTTAATGAGAGTTCGATATATTCTTTACCGTTGACCTGTCTGATAGCATAGTGCAAACTATACCCTTCATGCGTGCGGAAGTCTTTGGCAAAACGAAGGAAGCGTCCGTAGGTAGAAAGCTTGTTAAGGTGTTGCGCCAGTTCTTCGCGACTTGCAAATGTCTTGTCCACATCGGTGTGTATGCCGTCTTCACGATTCAACTGCATGAGTACACGCATTTGTTTATTTACCGGACCAACCACATCGCGGTTTACCCAAACACCTCCGTGCGTTAGTTCATCGTAACGATTTTTAATGAAGGCCAGCAAATCCTTACGACTTCCATACGATTCTATCTCATGTGTAAGCGATGATGTATGGATGGTATTCATCGACTCGCGATCAAAGACCAATCCTGTTACAGCATTGCGTTGTGAGAAGAATACAAATGGATTTCTGAATTCTCCGTTGTGCTTGCGTTGCTGGCATATATCAAACAGATGGCGCGCTACTTCTATACCATAAAAGTCAGACTCACGCAGGCGCTCATCCTGGCAGGCCAGTTTTATCCATGAACCTACGGCACAACCTATATCACCAATACGACCGGGGCGAATATAGGGAGCAGTCTCGGTATATTTCAGCTCAGCAATGGTGTCCATCTGGCGCACGTAGGTGTTATAGTCGCGCGTGCCGGTGATGTCGCCATCTTCACTGATCATTCTGTCTTTAAAAAGCAATTGGACTTTGGAGGCGAGCTTGTACTTCTTCCAGATGTTAAAAGACGAAGCATGCATATACTCATATATAGCAGGGTTCGTGTCCCAGGCGTCATCGGCAGCGATCTTCTCTACAATGTCCCATGGAAGTGCAGTACTATGTTCCCAGGATGTCTTATCCGTTAACTCTGCCGGAAGAATGGTAAAGCCAAGTGCTTTATACATTTCCAGTACGGGCGTTGAACAGACTACAATGGTATTGGCTGGCGTTATATCGAGCAAGCCTTCACTTTCGTGACGAATCCGTTTGATGGTATAACTCGCAAAACCGGAAAGATTACCCACATCGTCAATACCATAAATATAGGCCGGTATATTTAGCTTGTCCGAAAATTCCTGGATCGCCAGCGCGCGCAGGTAAAACGGCAACGGGTTTCTGCGGGTATTGCTGTGGTTGGCTGAGGTTACTGCAAAGACAACAGCTTCGATCGCATCGGTGCTCACTATATTTCCATCGATATCCGTTATGCTACCGTTGGAGAGCAGTTGTTCTATATACTGAAACTGAAAATTGGTAAGGAGTTGATGACGTCCCGGAAAAAGAAGAATCATTCGCGAATAGTTTACGCGAATATCTTCTTCTGCAGGCAATCTTGAAAAGAGTTTGCCAATTTAATAATGTCTGATTTTCGGGCAACGAGCTCACACCATTGATATGGAATATTGGTATGTCCATAGTAGAGACCCGCCAGCGCACCTGTTACACAGGCCGTTGTATCGGTGTCCTCGCCCAGGTTTACGGCCTTTAACACGGCATCCTTGTAATTCGTAGTTGTCAACAGGCACCATATACTCGCCTCCAGTGTATGGATGACATAACCTCCGGAGTAAATATCTTCCTGCGACAGCGAAGGAAGCGTGCCTTCCAGAATCCGTATAAAAAGTGTTACTTCCTTCTCATTGAACGCTTGCTTTCTCGCAAAATTACGTGCGCGTATTGCTGTATTTTTCAGGGCTATATTTTTCTCTGTGCCTTTCACCAACTCGGCTATATAGATCGAAAAAATAAAGCAACCGAACACCGATCGAAAATGAGCGTGCGTTATGGATGATATAGCTTTTATCGAAATATATAGTTCATCATCACTCTGGTTGGCAAAATATAGGGACGCTGGTGCTATCTTCATCAGCGATCCGTTTCCATTACTTCGCTCTTCCGTCTCACCGGAAAACCGGGCATCTTCTCCCTGGAGAATTCTGCCGAGTGCCAAACGTGTTGTTCCGCCTATATCGAATACATCACCGTGTGCACTCCAGTATCCGCTTTGCATCCATTGCGCAGACTTGTGTGCTATATCATTCAGATCATATCCACTCAACAACGATTCCGCGAGACAAAACGCTAACGAACTATCATCAGACCATGTACCGGAAGGCTGATTCCAAACGCCATAGCCAATCATCTCCTTTACAGGATTTACTCTCAGATTTACACGGCTCGTAAATTCAACCGGTACACCGAGTGCATCGCCTATCGCCAATCCTAAAAAGCATCCGACTATATTTTCAGTTTTTACCTTCATACAGCATTTCCATCTTTTGAAGAACAACTAAAATAGCAGCCCAATCTGTCTCTCCATCAAAGCCGGCCTTGTCATCCATCAGCACATTGAAATAGAATTTATCTTCGTAATATCCATAGGCACCACAGCCTACATCCGGGTTATCGTTGATGTGATCGAAGTATATCTCGTGTTGCGCAAAGTATGCTATATATTGTTCAATCTCGTTGGGATA
>DJFR01000050.1:12790-17420 GCA_002432545.1 Flammeovirgaceae bacterium UBA5867
CGGAAGCAATTCTCAATCGCACGCGTAATCATATCTGACTTAAACTTTTATTGTTGATGAGGTTTTCCATGGCTTTGGCCAGCAACTCGGCACAACTTACAATTTCTATTTTCGGATGATCGAGTTCTTCCACCACCGTATCGGATATATATAGTTTCTCGATTCGCGATTGCTCCAGGTTCTTCAGGGCCGATCCGCTTAATATACCGTGTGTGCAATATGCACAAACTGATTCGGCACCGTGCTCCATCAAAAGATCGGCTGCCTTGCAAAGCGTTCCTGCTGTATCTACGAGATCGTCAATGATAATGACGTTGCGTCCCTTTACATCACCAATGATCTCCATGTGCGCTACCTGGTTAGCCTTGAGACGTTCCTTGTTGATAACAACCATCTCGGAGTCCAGGTGTTTTTTATATTGTTTGATCCGCTTGATACCACCAAAGTCAGGACTGCATAAACAAAGATGGTCGCGCTTGCAATCGCGGATGTGATCTACAAACAACCGCAGTGACGACAACGGATCGAGAGGTACTTTATAAAATCCTTCTATAGCATTGGTATGCAGGTCGAGTGTAATGATCCGGTCTGCTCCCATCAGCTGAATGATATCGGCTACCATGCGCGATGAGATCGAGGTGCGCTGACCATCCCTCCGCTCCTGCCGGCTGTGTGGCAGGTAGGGTATCACCAGCACTACTTCGCGGGCGGATGATCGTCTTGCAGCGTCTACCGTCATGAGCATTTCAAAGAAATTCTCATAAGGCATATTTACCTTGCTAACGAGAAATACGGTTTGCCCGCGTACACTTTCGTTGAACCTGACGAACAATTCACCATCAGAAAATTTCTCGGTGTGTACCTGGCGAAGCGGCAACTGTAAATGTGCCGCGATCTTTGTTCCGAGTGACACGGCCGAAGGAGTAGCGTAGATTTTTATTGAATTTTCCATGCGTAGCAATGATAATCAATTTATTGTCAAGGCGAGTTTCTTTTGTTCGCTTTCGCGTGACTGTTTAGCGCGGGCGCGAATATCTTCAAAGGTATATTCTTTCGTTATCACTCCGTTTTCAAATACAGTTTCCAATACATCGGCTTTGTCGGATGTCTCCTGGCGTACAGTTTTATAGTCACCATGCTCCTGTACGAGTTTCAATTTACCAGCTTTGGATGTTTTGAACGAGGCCACCATCTCGCCTGTCTCATTCATTTCTACCGGAGCCTTCTGTACATCTACAGCTTCTCCGCTTACTTCTGCGTACGAACATTTCAAGGCAAACTTTTGTGTGTCGCGGTTTACTTTTTGCAGCAGTGCTCCGCCCATTCCAAGCACCAGGTTCTCCGCAGCTATACCGTTGCTCTTGAGACTTTCGTATAGCTGTGGTATCGATTCGTGGTTGATACCATCGCCTTGTATCACACGAATCTGTGATGGCAGTACGCGGTATCCTTTTGAGTTCACGGTGAATCCGAATTTCTCGAAGAGTATATCATATACTTTCAGTAAAGTTTTTTCCGGATCACCGGAGTCAGGTCTTACCACCAGCCGGCCGTTGCGTTGTAATATCTCTTCGCGGAATTTACCTCCCCACAGATCACCTACGGCATTAAATATATTGTATGAATCCGATACACAGGAAAGTATACCTTCCGGATATGCCTTCAGAACGTGATCGAAAACCTTCGCTTCACCGGCTTGTCCCAGCAGCGTCATGATGGAGTGCTCGGTTGCCGGTACTGATAAACCATATACCTGCTGTGCGTTATAGTATTGTTTGGCAAAGCGTGAGGCCTGCACGGTATCGCTTCCCATAAAGCTTACGAGGTGAGCCGAGCCTCCGAGCCCTGCGCTCTCTACCGAACTTACACCTCTGAAGCCAAAGTCGTTTAGCACAAAGTCGATGGCAGCTGCGGAAGCATCATCAGAAGTCTCGGCAAAATATCGCTCGACTATAGTACGAATCGTTGCTGATATAGTGGCTACGGTGCTCGGGTACCACACTTGCATCAACAGTGTTTCCAGAAAATTTGTAAGCCAGAAGCAACGCGGGTCGGTGTTCTCGATCGTCATGAGCACGTTGCTTACCGGTACCGTTGTGCCTTCCGGAACAGCTTTGATTTTTACCGGCAGCTTCCCTCCGTGTTGATTTAATATATACTCGAAGTTCGCCCGGTTAAACACATCACTTCTGCCAAATACACCGTGCATCAGTTCTTCTGCTTCATCAAGGTCTGCTTTGGTAAATGCCTGTCCTTGCAGGTATTCTTTGAGATAGTATTGCAATCCGTAGAACATGGTGTTATCAAACACGCCTCCACGACTTTCCAGGTAAGAGTATATTTTCGTTGTTCCCGGATAGTATAATTTATAGTGAGAGTATTTGTAAGCGTCTGCGAGTAAAAGAAGATTGTTTTTCATAGTGAATTATTTAAATAAGCTGTGAGCTTTGAGTTGTGAGCTGCGAGTTTTTGGAATCACTTCGTGATGTACTTGTTCAGGAGAACTTTCAGGTGCTTGGTGTGTTCGGGGGCGGTTTGTTCGGCATCGATCATCTTCTGTATCGTTTCGAGGGTGAACCAGCGTACTTCGGCTATATCATCGCTTCCCAGTGCATCGCCTTCTATATAGTCGGTAGAGAAGAGTGTGGTGATGATCTTGTCCTGTTCGCTCCTGTAGCGCCAGTCGGCTACACGAAATGAACCTTCGTATTGCATCTCGGTAGTAACTATATCTCCGCATTCTTCTTGCAGTTCACGTGCTGCAGCAGCTTCGTAGCTATCGTCTGTGGGATCTGAAAACCCTCCCAGCAATCGCCATTTGTTATCGATGTCTTTTCTGCCGAGCAACATTTCGGTGCGATCATTTTTGAATACTGCTATATCTACCGTAGGATATACTTTAAGGTATGTATTGGAGTATGCGTAGATGATGCCGGTTCTGAACTCTTCGGAATCCATTACTTTGTCGCTGATCTGTTCACGTATCAGCGTTGCGCTATAGTTTCCGTTCTCTGGTAATTCTACGGTGTCGTTGTTGCCTGAATAGTAACTCTTAAAGCTGTCGCGACTTCCATAGAGTATAAAGCTTGATCCGGGAAATGTATTGGTTAACAACATGTCCAGGTTCTGCGACCATTTCGTATCCAACGGGTGATCTGATAATGGCAACACTACTACATCGGGATATACTTTCTTAATCATTCGTTCGCGTGTCTGAAAATCCAGCGGGTTTCTTTTGCTTCCGCGCACGGGTGATACTCCCAACACAATAACCGTAGTATTGTGTTTTACCTTTACTGATTCTACCAGGCTCTTGTGTCCTTCATGCAGGTAAGGCGACTGAAAGCGTGCGATAATTACTCCGATTTTACTCATAATGATTTATTATAATGATAATCCAATTTTAGAAGCGAGGTCCTTTGATTGAGGCACATATATACTTTCATAAGGCACCTGGAGCATATCTGTTCTTCCGCTTTTCAAAAGCTCATGTTGCTCGTTTACAAAGGGTGTGATATTCTCAATCTTGAGAACGAATTCATTGCCATACTTCTCAAGTGTATCATCTTTAAGACCTAATTGTATCGCTCTTCGTTCCAGTTTATTTCCCCATGGATCGTGGTCAGGGTCCCATTGCAATCGAACATCGTTCAACGCCAGATCATTTTTCCATGCTTCCTCTGTCTTGTATAGATCTTTACTGAAAGATGATACGACAGCTTTGTTCAGAATTAAATCGAAATGATCCGTTGATATCGTGATAGCAAGTATATTTTCCTGTCCTTCTTTTTGAGCCCATCCACTCCGGTACATCATCCACAAAAAATTAGGCTTGATCCATGACATCCGGTTGTAGCTGAATTCTCCACCAAAGCGCTGATGCTTTACGGCATAGTCTGCGATCGATTGGCGGTATGCCTGGTATACTACGATTGTGTTGTTTGACAGGGAACCTAAAATATGTCTCCCCTCTTTCGGTAAACGGTTTCTGCTTTCTTCATAACGTTCTAGTTTCATAACATTTATCTATTTGTGTATTATATACGCAAATGTATTTATAAGGTTGACATTCCAAACGTCTAATTTGCGTATTTTTTACAATAACTATATAATCACCTGATCATCAGAAGAAAATATCAAAGTTGTAGCCCTTCTCTTTCAATTCGAAATACTTCTTTTTGTTGAACTGAAAGAGTCTGGCGGGCCTGCCGGATTTCTTCTGAACGATCTCGTCCAGTTCTTCCAGGAAGCCGTAGCTCATTATTTTCTTTTTGAAGTTTCTGCGATCGAGCTCACGGTCGAGCAGTATCTGATATAATTTCTCCAGATCGGAGAAAGGAAATTTTTTATCGAGTAACTCAAAACCAATCGGTTCGTAGGCAAGTTTACCACGGAGTCGTTTGATCGCTGTATCGAGAATGGCTTTATGATCGAACGCGAGGCGCGGAAGCTTCTTGATATTGAACCACCCTACATCTTCCGCATCGGTCTCGGCAGACAACTGGTAATCGGCAGGACGCACCAGTCCAAAGTAAGCAACGGATATAACACGATTACGCGGATCGCGATCGGGTTTACCAAAGGAGTATAACTGTTCAAGGTAATTTACATCTATACCGGCTTCTTCTTT
>DJFR01000050.1:17427-36873 GCA_002432545.1 Flammeovirgaceae bacterium UBA5867
TTGATAAGAAGAATGGAAATATCCTGTTCCTGGTCGTATCCAAAAACAACGGCATCAACGGATACTTTGATGGATTGCTTCATGCTGCATAAAGAGAAGCAATTTTAGGAAGGGAAACAAATATAGGGGCTACAAGAAAATGTTACTCTTCAGACCAATCGGCCATGAGCTTCTGTCGTTGTAGTTGCTTTTGTCCCTGGCGTGTCAACTTCAACAGGAAGAGTCGCTTTTTATAGGCGGGTGTCATGGTGCGTATGAAACCGCGTGCTTCCAGATCAAGTTTTACCTGCAGCACATACCAGTTGATATCACTATCAATTGTTTCTGTAAAATCTTCCAGCACTTTTTCCAGCAGGCGGCTTAATGTAAACGGCTCTTCCGTATCCAAAGCAGCCAATATATAGGACGACAACATTTTATAATGCGCTTCCGTCATCACTACGCCTTTCTTGCCATCCGGCCGTAACGTCTCTATCATCTCACTTCTCATATCTATTCGACACAGTAAAGTTATTGTGTTACAACGTACGATACCCCAATTCCTACCCCCGCTCATCAAAAAAAACGATGCCGGTGACAATCTTTTCGACCAAAAAGGTTTAATAATCGATAAAACCGACCATTGTGTATCTCATACACAACACTTGCGATGTACACCGTGTGTTGATTACTATTGTGTATTCTATGAATTACTACCAGTTGGAAAACAAAGCTATGGACGAGCAATTTCTGAGTAATCGTGCCGTTCGTTGCCGTGTTGCTATTGAAGAGAAAGATGTTCTTCAGCCCGGCCAGGAGTTACTCGTCATGCTATCGACCGGTGCAAAGTATAAAGGGAAGATCACAGAGGTTAACGTTATAGCCATTGGCAATCGTGCTATCGGAGAGATAGAGATCGTGCGGCAAACACGATGAGTGATATACTACAGTCCTAATTCTTTGCGATCAAGACCGGCATCATCTGCGCTGGAACGAAGTATAGAAAGCATTTCATTATAGGCTAACAGCTTTGCCTCGATGTGTGTAAGTTCTTCCGGGTCAGCAAAGCCTTTGCGTTCTTTTAGCTCGCGTATATTGGCATGCAGCGTAATGAGTACATCCTGCACAAACTCAACATAGCGGTTTGTCATACGAAGGGATTGATTATTTAGCGCGCACTACAAAGGTGATTCTGCCTTTGGAAAGGGTCGGAACATTGGTTCCGGTCTTCGTAAATGTAAGGCGTTCAACGGTACGTCTACACGCCTGTGCAGCTTCTGCGCTCAGACTGTTTTCAGTTATCGAGATCTTTTCAAGTTCGCCTTCGGAATTTACTACGATCTCGAATACGATCTTTCCGGATTCATTATTCGGTACTTGCGGGCGCGGCACTTCATCCCACTCCCATCCTGCCAATGCAAGGCTGGAGCCTGTACCATTACCGCCACCTCCACCGGGTGTACCATACAACGCTTTGGAGTCAAGTGTACCTTCGGGATTTCCCTTGTCTCCTACTTTACCTTTATCATCACCGTGGTTACCGGGTTGACCGGCTTTACCTTCGGATGTTTTGTTCGAGGATTCTGTCTTCTGAGCATTCGGATTATATACCGCTTTCGGTTCTTCCTTCTTCGGTTGCTCCTCCTGCTTCTTCGGAGTTTCTTTTGGTTTCTCGATTACTTTGGTTGGCTCTGTTTTAGGTTCTTCCCTCTTTATTTCAACCTTCTTCTCCTCTTTCTTCTTCTCTTCTATCACCGGTGCATCTTCTTCATCGGTGGTAAGCATTTTATCTTCTTCAGCAGGAGGCGGTGTTTGCTGGGGAGGTGTGGATTGTGGTTCACTCTTCTGTGGTTCCTCCTGTTGTGTACCTCCTGAGCCTACCGGGCTCTCCGGTTGTACATCACCGTAACCTTCGGTATCCATACCAAAGTTTAATTCAACACCAAACTCTCCGGGCGGAGGATTCATGGGGCGCCATACTACGATGAAGAACATCAGCAGAAAAGCAATGGCGTGTATCCCTACCGATGTAAGAAGGGCCAAACGTTCATTATGCTTTACCTGCTGATCCGTCATGTCTATATCAATTTGTTAATACTTCACTACCCAAATTTCGTTCCCGTAATCGCCACCTTTCATACCGTCAGCAGTAGATTGTGCATCTGCATAGTTGTCTTTATAGTCAACAGCAAGACGGCTGAATTTAGTTTTACCGAACGGAGGTATAATCCAGCAGGTAACGCCTGCCTTGCTCAGTTTTACCGCGTGATCGTGAATCAGATCATCATCAATAGCACTGGCTACCACAACNNTAATAACGTCCGGTGCGCTCACTTAGTGCTTCGATGGTACCTGCTGCCGGTTTAAGATTTGCCAATGAATCGGCACGTCTCTTCTCGTCTTCTTCAAGCTTCAGTGCAGCGAGACGATCAGCTTCCTTCCGTGCAGCTTCTTTTTCGCGAGCCTCCAGCTCCTCCTGTGCTTGCTTATCCTTTGCGAGTTGCTCCGGACGATAGAATCCAAAGTAATAACCCGCTGCGCCACCTATTGCCAGCAACAGGATAACGATCAGCACCTTCGGCCATACCGGTGAAGACTCTTCATCTTCTTCTACATACGATGGCTCCGGTGCATTATACTCCGGATCTTCAACAACCTCTTCTTCTCTCTCAACATACTCTTCGCGAACCGGTTCTGGTTCCGGCTCAGGCTCTGGTGTTGATGTAGTATAGGTTGTCTCTGTCTCAACAGTAGTGGTTGTCGGAGGTTCTTCCCGGTTCAGTGGTTGATACTCAACTTCAGGAAGACCAAAGCTGTCATCCGATTCGTTATTTATATTCTCCTGTTCTTCTTCGTCTTGCTTTTTTCTTCTGGCCATGAGCGCTGTGTTAGGGTTTTAAGAAAAAGGTCATTATACAAAAATAAGCTAAATTTTGACCTATACAAAAGGTGATGCCGGTTATCGTTATCCACACGGGGTTGTGGGGTATGGATATGGGTATAAATAAAGCCTGATGTGTACCCGATCATCGTTACCGTTCGTGTGTTTACTCCCCTAAAAATAAAAAGGATGAGACAGTATATATATACCTCATCCTCCTATAATTCCGGGTGTAATTGCTGGTACTAGAAGCTCCAGGTTATACCGGCCAATGCCTGAAAACCACGTACCGGGTAATTCAAAAATACCGGGTACTTGTTCGATGTAATATTGTTGAGTTGAACAAAGGCTGAGAAACTTGGCGAGAATAAATATTCTGCCTTGAAGTTAAGATCAAAGGCTCCATCCAGTTTTACCGTACCGCCAGTTTCCGGATCAAGTGCTTTCATACCACCCTGCGCTATAATATCGGCAGTAAAGATCAGCTTCTGGTATACATTGATGGATGCATTGGCAGTAAGTTTTGTGGTTGGACGATGCCATACTTCCGAGAGGTTATCGGCATCATATCCATAAAAATCTCCGCGCACCATAAACTTGGCAAGTTCGGATTGTACATAGCTCAACGCTACATATAGGTTGTTGCGTCTTACAGTACCGCGATCATACTCGGTAATAAACTTCGATGGATCTTCCTTACGGTTTACATAGGAGTACCAGTTCTTGAGGAGTGTAGTGGACAACCCTGCATGCGCTGATACCTTGTTACCCAGGCGTGCATTGAGACCAGCACCAAAGTCAAGTACCCGGTTGGTATGAAAGACAGCAACGTTGGGAGCCAGCCATAAATTTTCATTGGACAATGACTGTAACGATACTTTATCCATGCCTCCACTGATATACCCCACGGCATCAACGGAAGGGCTAAGCGGATAAGTGGCTTTGAAGTTCGGGTATACGTGTACACTCTTGGAATCTATAGTATCATTTTCAAAGGCTGCAATCAGTCCGATACTCAGCTTCAGATCTTCGATCGGCAGAAATTCAAAAGAAGGTGCTACGGTAAAGAGGCTTCTTGCTTTTGCATCTACCTGACTGTCTTTACGACTGATCACGGTATAGTCTGCTTTGAGATCGATGCGCGAGTCGTCATCAATTTCATAACCGGATTTGAATACAAGACCAACTTCCGATTCGCGTGCATCATACTTGTCAGCAAGGTAACTGAAGTTCGCACCTAATTTATAGGAGAAGTCAGAGTTCCGGGAATTTGTCAACTCCCCTCCTAACTTGATTACGTTGAATGATTGTTTTAGAGAATCTTTACCCACCGGCTCGCCTTGCGGATAACCATAGAAGTGTGTGGTGCGATTTTCGAAACCTATATTTCCGGAAAGCGCGAGCGCGTCACTGAGTGAGCGGCCGTATACCGAGAGACTTGTGTTACCGCTGCCGGAGTTCTTACCATCTACCGGACCTTTGCCCGAGCTATGGTGATAGATACGTGCACCGTATAGTTTATTCTTATCGCGCTTGTTGTTGATATACCCTTCGATCAGGGGCGATGCGTAATTACCATACCCGAGACGAAGAAATCCTGCATATACATCAGAAGGAGCTTCAACTTTCAACTTCAGCGGGCGAACTACCGGGTTGATCTGCGGAGCCTGGAAACTGAACGAACGGAAGTCGTAGGTTACCGGGGCTTTGATGGATGTCTCCGATGGTTTCGGAGGTATCTTATCAAAGTTACGATTGGCTTTCGGCAGTGTGATCTGGCGTTCCTTTACAATCTCGATCTCCATCGATTCAATCTCACCATCGCCTTCCCAGTCGTTGGTTTGTTGTGCGAATGATGATATGGAGAACGATCCTATCAATATCAATAAACCTGACAAGCGTGTTATCACCGGTATATATTTAGGGGTTGTTAATTTTTTCATCGCAAAAAATGGTATACGAATCAATTTTCTAAAGTATCAGCTTCCAGTTGCTTTTGCTTTTCAAGTTCTGCCTGTTCAAGCTGTTTCAGTTTAACCTTTGCCTGGTCTTTTATAGACTGAAGCGGAAACTTGTCGAGCGACTGCAGTGTAGCGCGTGCCTGGAATATATCGTTCTGTGCTGCGAAGTTATCAGCCAGCAACAGGAAACCTTTTCCAACCCATAGGTCATACGTTGCAAAGTCGTTGATCAGTCCCATCGATGTCTCATAGCACTGCTTGTATTCTTTCTGATTATAGAATATCTCTGCCAGCAGGTATTTGGCTTCAGCACCAAACTCATCGCGGGCAGCATTCAAGGTATTGAGGAACTCATCTTTGGCACCTTCGAAATCACCACGGGCCAACGCAGTTTTCCCAAGGTATAGGGACGCCTTGTTTTGCGCGCCTGCGTTTATGTTACCACGCTCGATGATCGTTTGCGCATATACATCAACTGAATCATATTGACCTTTCAGATAGAACGATTCCATCAAACCGGCCCACGCATTATACTGCTCCTTCTTGTTGGACGCGAGTTTCTCCAGACGATGGAAGTTGGTAATGGCGTTATCATAACTGCCCTGCTTGAAGTATATCTCGGCAAGACGAGCCACTACCCGGCTGCCCATGTTAAACGTCATGTCTTTATTAAGCTCGGTATAGATCGGCAAAGCCTTGTTGAAATCCTGTAATCTAAAGTAAGACTCCGCCATATAGTACTTCGCTTCCTGCACCCGTGCCGACTGCGGATATGAATTCAGGTACGTTGTAAAACTGGTAATGGATTTCTGATATTGCTGATCGAAATACAGGTTCTTCGCAGTCTCAAACTCCAGTTTCTCTACGCTTTCATCTTCCGGGTTAGCCGTTTTGTATTGAGACAGGTTGTTTTCAAATTCACCCGAACGTCCGGCAACATTCAACGCTTCCTGCAACGGTATTAATACTGTTTTTGCAATAGGATGTGTCGGGAATAAACGGATCACCGTCTGGTAATCATTTATAGTACGGTCGTAATGCTTCAGGTTATAGTTGGCAGCACCTCTGCGTTCGTAGGCCAGCGGTAAAAATTTTGAATTGGGACTTTCGCGGATCAATTGAGACAATGCCTCTACTGCACCCTGATAATTACTCTGCTCGATCTCAAACTGCGCGCGCTGGAACATCGCCTCATCACGGTATTGTGACTTCGGATAATTACGGATCAACTCGGTGAGCTGTGTGCGTGACTCTGCATACTTGCGTTGTATACCACTCATGATACCGGCCTGCAGCAATACATAGTCTGCATCGGCTGTGCCCGAAGCTTTTGCTTTGTTATAGGTAGCAAGTGCTTCGTCATACTGTTTGCTTACATAGTAGCAGTCTGCGAGGCGCACCAGTCCGTCAGCATAGTTCGGTGTATTCTTGTTGGCTTTGTTAACAAACTCTTTAAAGTTATAGAGCGCTTTGTCGTAAGCCTGCAGGTTATAGTGTGCATAGCCTAAACCATAACGAGTCTTTAATAGTATCTCCGGGTCGATGGATGAACCTATACCGACTACACGCTGGTAATCTCCAATCGCTTCATTATACTTTCGCCCCATGGAGTATGCTTCCGCTCTCCAGAAACTGGCCAGCGCTACATAGTTCTTATCTATGGGCTGATCGAGTGACTTTGTAAAATACTCAACAGCTTCCGGATATTCTTCTTTGTTGAAAAGCTCCGCTCCTTTCAGGTACGCGGCTTTCTGGTATGCCTGGTTTATATACTGGTTGCGCGATGGCAGTGCCTCTATATATTCGATAGCCTTGTTGAAGTTGTTACCATTTACATATACCTGCACGAGTAATTCTTTTACTTCGTTGGCGTGTACACTGGTTGGATACGTCTTGAGGAATTTTTCAAACTCGCTGATGGCCTGATCGGCTTTGCCTACATCGTATGATACTTTGGCAAACTGGAATGAGCTTTCTTCCACCAGGCTTTTATCTTTCGGGTTTCTGCGTGCATAGTCAAATGCATTCAATGCAAGCGGCTTGTTCCCTTTCTTCAAATGTAGTATACCCAGGTAGTATGATGCATAGTAGCTCACGGTATCTTTAGAGGCAGCAGCTTTGTCGAGGTACTCAATGCCGCGCTCGGTGTTGCCCGTTACATAGTTGGCATAGCCTGCACGGAAGAAGAGACCGCTCTCGGCCTTTGCATTGGAGTCGAAGTATTTCTGATACGACTCAACGGCTTTCTTGAAATCACCTTTATAGTAACTCGCTTCAGCAACGAGCATGGCAATCTCATCGGCATTGGTTATATCAGTGCGACCTTTCAGGGTGTTGGCATACTCCATGAGCAGATCGTATTTCTTCTGCTTATAGTAAATATTGGCAATGAGATTCGGAACAATGGGTGCATACGAAGGACTCGACTCAGCTTTCTTTAAATCCGTGAGCGCTTCATCATATAGTCCTTTGGAGTATTCAATGAACCCTGCATAGTAATTCGCTGCGGGTGTATAGGCCGATGTTTGCTTCTTTACAAAGTTGAATTGTTCGAGTGCTTCATCCAGTTTCTTCTGGTTGAAGCAGCTATACCCCCACTTGAAGTGTCCCTGGTTTTGCTGGTCGGATGTAAGTGCCGGGAAATTTACTTTCTTGTAATACGTGGCAGCTTTGGTATAATTACCTTCTGCGTAGAAGAATGTAGCAAGATCGTAATAGGCTGTAGAAGCTTTTGGACTGGATGGATTGTTATCGATAAAGTCGTCAATAAGCTTCTCACCATCTTTGTGGCCGAGGTTCAATGCACTGAAGGCTACATAATATTCAGCCTCACCTCTGCGCGCATCAGTGGGCGATGCCTGCACCAGAAAGTCTGAGAAGACCTCACGAGCTGCACCGTAGTTAGCATGCTGAACAAGTTCTGTTCCGCGATGATAAAGCTTTTCAACTTTGTTCTGCGACAGTTGATCCTGCGCATACATACGTTGAACGGTGAAAATCAGAAATAGAAGAGCGATAAATCTGTACATTACTGTAAATACGATTTGTGTTTAAAACAGCGCACCTGAAAAATTATTGCAAATAAAGAACCAAAAAAGTGAGTTAAAAAAAATCCGCGCTGATGAATTTGCATGGACTTAAAGGTAGGTAATAAAGTGTAAAGCGTAAAGCTTATAGCCTAAAGCTTACCATATAAAGGTTGATATGTACCTTGAAGGTATACTGTCTCAAAGTACTTTTTTGGTCCTGGTGTGATATAGTATATATCAGTTCATGAGGCGCCACACAAGCTCGCGGAAGATCTGTCCTTCATCGGCAGAGCCCGTGTTAACACCTTTCAGTTTGAGGTCTGCCTCTTTGATCGAACTTATATTATCGATGATCTTCGGCAGTGGAAATTGTCGTAAAGCTAAACTATAATCACGCACAGCATACGGGCTCACTTTCAATTCACTAGCCAGTCCTTTCTCACTCTTATCAGTAGCTACTGCAGCCACCAATAGTTTACTGAAAAAAGAAAAGAGATACGCCACCACCGGTATCATCGGGTTCTTCTTCGTGTTGCGTTCAAAGTAATTTACAATGCGGTTGGCAAGCACGGTATCGCGCTGAAGAATGGCCTTCTGCAATTCAAAGATGTTATACTCTTTGCTGATGCCCACCTGGTTCATGATGCGCTCGGCAGTAATGCTCTCGCCTGCTGCCAGGGATATAACAATCTTGTCTACCTCGTTGGCGAGTCGATGAAGGTCGTTACCTACAAACTCGCACAACGCCTGCACGGCACGATCATCGATCGGTACCTTTTTATCTTTACAGTATTCTGATACGAATTCAGGCAACTGGTTATCGTAAAGTTTTTTGGTATTGATTGTTACAGCATACTGATCGATCTTCTTGCCAAGCTCTTTACGTTTATCAAGACTTTTATGTTTATGACAGAATACCAGCACGGTGGTTGGCGCTGCTTTCGTGAGGTAATCGAGCAGTAATCGTGCGCCTGTATCTTTACCCAGATCGGGTATATCCTGTGCTTCCTTTACAATTACAACTTGTCGCTCCGCCATCATGGGGAACCTGCGTGCGTGTGTGAGGATGGTTGCCATCACAGCATCTTTACCATATACTACAACCTGGTTGAATCCCTTCTCTGCATCCGACAGTACATTTGCTTCTATATAGTCGGCAATAACATCGATATAGAAAGTCTCCTCTCCCTGCAGAAAATAAACGGGTGCATATTTTCTGCTCTTGAGGTCAGCCAGTATCTTTTTCACGTTTGCATCCATGGCGCACTAAATTTCCAGAGGCGCAAATATCAACTAAAAATTAAAATGCGAAACGAATACTTTTTGATTTTAAAAAGAAGCCGCGTCCAATCGCTAATTATCTAAAAGCCAATGGCTAAGCAAACAATCAGTTCACACTCTTCTGCTTGCTGAACGCAACGGCCGTGGTAATGCCCACCAATGCACCGGCAAAGTGAGACTCCCACGATATATGCGGGTCGGTCGGGAGAACGCCATAGAACACGCCACCGTATAGCAGCAGCACGATGGCTGATATAAAAATGGAGAGAAAGTCCCGCCTGAAAAAGCCGAATGATATCAGGAAGAATGCGAGTCCATATACTACACCACTGGCACCGATGTGATTAGCCGGGCGCGCAAATAACCACACGAGTATATTTGTCCAGAAGTACGAGCGAAAAAATACCTGCCCTCCTATTTTTCCATAGAAGAAAAAGAGCACCGAGCCGAGGAAGAGCATCGGTATCGTATTGGAGATGAGGTGTAACAGGTCGCCATGAATGAGCGGAGCAGTAAAGATGCCGATCAATCCATGAAACGTGCGCGGCTCAATACCATACACGCTTATCGGTAAAGCAAAAACATATTCAAGATAGAAAGAAGCCCACATTAGAAACACCAGTCGGAACGGTATAACCGAACTTCCAAACAGCGAAGATTGTGATGACGACATACGTAATGGCAAAAAGCAAAGACCGGTACAAAGATGTAAATTGTCCGGTAACGATCATCAAGTAAAAAGCAAAAGCAGCTTTATTTTTTAGCGGGATCGTTGATCATTGGCAGGTGAAGATACTGTGCTTCCTCCGACCCTACCGTTTTTATTCCCCAGAGTCCACCGGATGAAGAGGCAATTCGTTCGGAGATACTCTTCAACATCTCGTAGTATGCAATTGAAAAATCAGGATCAATTTTTTTCCACAGTGTGTTCAGGTTCTTTAACTCCTCGGTAATCATGGGAGTTCTTTTGGACAATTCGAACGGATAGCTTTGTATCAGTATCTTGATCTTGTCTTCAAAATCCTGTGCCATCTCCTGGAAGAATCCGGAGAGTAACGTAGTGTTCTTTTTTTGCTTGCGCACAATCGAGATGGCTTCTTTTATTTCCTTTCGGTCGATGTCACCATCAGCACCTGCTATCAGAATGCAAACCAGTATAGGTGCCTTCAACATCAGTTCAGTTTCACTATCGGTTAATGTCTGGAATTCAGGGATCATGTGCTATGCTTCGCTATCGAAAGTAAGCAGATTATTTCGAGTTGATAAACTTTTAAGACAATAAAATTCATACATGGCCACGGTAATCCGTTAAAGTTTTTTTATCATTACCTATAATCATTTTTTATATTGGTACACGATGTGGATGAACGGTGCCATGTTACCGACCTGTAGTGCATCAACTCCCACGGAGTAACATGAATAGATTTTTTATCGGAGTAACATTGAATAGTTTGAAGTTGACCGAAACCATTATGAATTACCACGGCTCCGGCTGCGCTTGCAACTGCTTGGCTAATGGCCGTCATACCTGTATATTTACTTTTCAAACCCCTTCGCATGTACGAGAAAGATCCCGTTAAGATATTTGTTGTTGAAGACGATCCGGCATATACCAAGTTTCTGAAGTATGTGCTTGAACTCAATCCGGATTACGAAGTTCAGTTCTACACCTCGGGCAAGGATTGTCTCGCGAACCTGTACAAGAACCCGGCGGTTATTACCCTCGACTATTCGTTACCCGATATGCCGGGCGAAAAGGTATTAAGCCAGATACGCAGTCATGATCCGAACATCAACGTGATTATTGTATCGGCACAAGAGAAGATTCATACAGCCGTTGAATTGCTGAAGCTCGGTGCGTACGACTACATCGCGAAAGATCATGAGACTAAGGACAGGCTTCTGAACTCGATCAACAACGCGCGGAACCGTACGTCACTGATCAAAGAGATTGATCACCTGAAGAAAGAGATCTCCGAGAAATATACTTTCGAAAAAAGTATTGTGGGCACAAGCCCTGCGATTAAACGTGTATTCTCATTGCTTGAAAAAGCTGTTCAGACGAATATATCGGTTAGTATCTCCGGTGAGACGGGTACCGGAAAAGAACTTGTGGCCAAGGCCGTACACTATAATTCAAAACGCAAGAACAAACCTTTTGTAGCCGTAAACATTGCTGCTATACCAAGAGACCTGATTGAGAGCGAACTCTTCGGTCATGAAAAGGGAGCGTTTACCGGTGCCGTTACACGCAGGATCGGAAAGTTTGAAGAAGCTGAAGGCGGCACTATATTTCTCGATGAGATTGGTGAGATGGACCCGAACCTGCAAGCCAAACTGCTTCGTGTTTTGCAAGAGCGTGAAATCACCCGGATCGGTGGCAACCAGGTAATTAAACTTGATGTACGAATTATTGCAGCAACACATAAAGACCTGGCTGAAGAAGTAAAGACCGGTCGCTTCCGTGAAGATCTATACTATCGCTTACTGGGTTTACCAATTGTGTTACCTCCGCTTCGTGAGCGTGGACAAGATGTGATCCTGATCGCGAAACATGTTCTTGATCAGTTCGCGCATGATAACCAGATGCCTAAATTCAAGATCAGTCCGGAAGCACAGGAGAAGTTATTGCAATACCCGTTCCCCGGAAATATACGCGAGCTTAAATCGGTGATCGAACTCGCAGCCGTGATGGCAGAAGGACAAGAGTTACGTCCGCAGGATATCAGCTTCAACAGCACTACGCGTATGGAGTCATTCCTATACCAGGAGATGACCATGCAGGAATTTATGTATCGNNTCATCTTTATACCGGTATCTGAAGGAGATGGAGACGATCGGCATCTGACATGAACCTACAGCAGTACGTTAAGAAAGGATCATTCTATGAGTCCGTAGTGGAAGATGGTTCCGACATCATCTTCATTGTAGACTATGGTGGTAAGATTCATTACCACAATGCCTCTGCGAGCGAGACCCTTGGCTATCGCTCCAAAAGTCTTATCGGAAAAAACTTCTTTGACTATATATTGCCGGAGACACGCGAAGACTTTCAAAAGAAACTCAAGCAAAGTCAGAAGCGCGCCTATACTGAAAAAGTAGAATTCCAGTTTCTCTGTAAAGATGCTACCTATAAATTCCTGGAGTTTAACGCTATCAATCTCCGGCACAAGCAAGGTCTTAAAGGATTTATACTCGACTGTCGCGATGTAACACAGCGTAAGGAAAATGAATCCGAACTTGTTCGTCTGCAAAAAGCAAAAGAACAATTCCTCGCCAACATCAGTCACGAAATACGCACGCCTATCAACGGTATAGCGGGGATGGCGAACTTGTTAAGTCAGAGTCCGAGCCCGGAAGAACGCGAGACGTATTTAAATGCGATCAAGCACTCTGCCGAGAACCTGAAAGTTATTATCAATGACATTCTTGACCTTGCTGCGATCGAATCGGGTAAACTTCGCTTTGAAAAGATAGCGTTCAACCTGAAAGATCTTCTCCCCTCGCTCATCAGTACATTTACGTACCAGGCGAAGGAAAAGAAGATCGCGCTCGACTATCGTATCGATGAGAAACTCAACAAGATTTTGCTGGGCGACCCGGTACGTTTGAACCAGATCCTTATCAACCTCATCAGTAACGCAGTAAAGTTTACGCATACCGGTTCCATTCAAATAAAATGTACGGCCGAGCGTGAGCAGCGCGGTGTGTGCTGGGTACGCATTGAAGTTACAGATACAGGTGTAGGTATACCGGAAGAAAAACTCACCACCATTTTTGAAAGCTTTAGCCAGGCCGATGCCAGCGTTACCAGACGTTATGGTGGTACGGGACTCGGTCTTACCATTGTTAAGCAAATGGTAGAGCTACAGAATGGGAAGATACACGTGGTGAGTAAAGAACATGTGGGCTCTACCTTTATGGTTACGATACCCTACACGATCGGAAAAGTAAATGCGATCACACACGCTGTACCCCGAAAAGATAAGACGCTTAAAGATACCAACACTTCACAACTGCGGGTGTTGCTGGTAGAAGATAACGATATAAACCGGCTATACGCCAAGAGTATATTAAAGAAATGGCAGTGCTTTATTGACGAAGCGGAGAACGGCCTGGTGGCGATCGAGAAGATCAAGAACAATTATTTTGATGTGATCCTGATGGATGTGCAGATGCCGGTGATGGATGGCTTTGAAGCTACCAAAGCGATACGCATGATGGAGCAGTCTGCAAACCTCCCGATCATTGCACTCACAGCAAACGCCACGGCTAAAGACGTAGAGAAATGTATAGCGGCCGGCATGAACGACTACCTTCCGAAACCTTTTACTCCGGAAGATCTATACCAGAAGTTGTTCGATGACCTGAAGATAAAACCACTCTCTACCGAGGAACGCCCTGCACCGATGAAGGTGATCCCCTCCTACAACCTCAATTACTTACGGTCGGTATCGGGTAACAACGAAGAGTTTATTCGCGAGATGGTGCTGACGTTCATTCAGACTATACCGCAGGTGCTGGAAGATATGAAGACTGCGATGGACAACCACGACTGGATAAAACTTTCCAGACTCGCGCACCAGATCAAACCATCGTTCATCCTGATGGGACTTGATTCGCTTCGCAGTGATATTGTGTTTATTGAAGAGAACAGTAAACAGGAAACGAACCTGGCAGAAGTAGAACGCATCACCAACGAGTTCATTGATCAATGCTATAGCATGCTGCCGGAGTTATCCAAAGAAGGACTTCCGGCAGCCTGATTTAGTCTACTCAGTTTTCATTCATTACCGCTACTTTGGTATAGAGCACCGACCTGTCACCGGTTTGTATCGCCATGAAATATATACCATTGGCAATGCGGGTAACATCGATCTGTTGAGGTGTAGTCAGATCGCGGTTCACATCACCCTGCAGTACGGTTATACCACGCTGGTCGATCAGCTTCCAGGTGTAATCGCGGTTCAGTTTATCGCCCAGGTATAGTTTGATATTCTGCGAAGCCGGATTCGGGTATATTTTCAAATCCTGCAAAGCGGCTACAGCCGGATCGTCTGGTATACCTACCGGGGTCTGCGATACTTTGGTCTGCTCTACTTTCATGATCACCGACTGTAATATTCTTCGCGTCTGTTTATCCTGCGCAAAAGCGATAATGTATAGACTGTCGCCATGCGCAATTGGTGTTGCCAGCTGGTGTGTCTCTTCGGCATCCGGTTTACTATAGGTTACCGGTGTACCGGCTACAAGTTGATCATTTATGATGAATCCCTCCGGACCGTATAACAACTTGCGCAGCGAGAATTTATTCCCGTTAACACCATTCTCCACCAACGCTGCCTGCAGAATTACAGGAGGCGCAAATGAGTTGATCTTATCGATAAAGGTATACTGTATATCAGCTTTCAATACATCCGGTGCAGTAGTTCCGTCAATGTCGATGGTAATATCGAAAGAAGGATCTTCCAGCGATCTGCGATCTATATCTACGGCCGTAATGTTCCCGGTAAAGCCATTGAAGTCTTTTCCGTAGTACTCGTTCAGAATACCATCCATAATCGTGGCCGGTGGCTGACGTATACCGTAGATCTGTGCACGTGCATTGTTATCGATCGGGTTAGCGGCATTGATCGCATCTTCCAACCCAGGCGATGCCAAGTGATATTGCAGCTTAATGAAATCGTTCGACTGCAGTTCATCGATATACTCTTCCGATAACTGGAAGGATGAGTTTCCATCGTTGGTATAGTGTTCAATCAGAACGTTCCGGTTCTTCTCGCCTATATATATATCATCGAACGCAAAACCGTTTGAAACCGTGCCCGGATTATTATCGCTGTTACTTCCGAAAGCGATACGGAATACTACGGTATCTTTTGGCAATTCATTCAGGTTGAAGCGTGCATCTTTCCAGCCATTGGTCATGCCGGTCCATGCATAGTTATCTTGTCCGCCCGGCTCACCGCTCAGGTCAGAACCGTTATACCATTCTATACCTTCGCCATTATCGGTACCGACTGTCTCCCATGAGCGGCCGCCATCCGATGAATATTGCAATACCGCTCCGTCAAAATTCTTATCAGAGTCAGACCAGTATTTCAATGCCACCATCGGGCGTTTCAGTCCTTCGAGGTTTACACACGGACCAATTACATAAGACTGTTCATTCGGATAATATGTACTGATATAGTTATTGGCNNTTTATATTCTCACCATCCAATGAACCGAATGTCCAGCTCGACTGCTGGTTGGCTTCCTCCACGCGTATCCACGTACCTTGTCCATCTTCAAAATCCGTTTCGTATCCGTTGTCCGATACAGGCTGATTATAGTCCACTATATAGATCTGGCGGGTCGTATCTTTCAAACAACCTACATCTGTTTTTACACTGAGCGTTACATTGTAAGCCTGGAACGATGCGTATTTGTGATGAGGATTGTTATAGGTACCGGAAGTGCGTGGATCAACCGGAACTGGTGTGTCTTTATCCCCGAGCGGTAATACATCGCCATCATCAAATGTCCAGCCGTATTGTACGATGGATCCTAATGATATGGTGGATTTATCCTGGAACTGAGTTGTTTGGCCGCTGCAGATTTTAGTCCAGTCAAAATCAACTTTTGGTTGAGGACCTACCTGTATACTATGCACTACGTTATCCGAGCAACCTTCATCCGTTGTTACGGTGAGACTTACATCATATATACCGGGCTCGTTATATGTAAGCGAAGTAGCGGAGTCAGCACTGGTCAATCCTCCGAAATCAAAATTCCACAGGTATTGCGTGATCTCACTGTTAAATGTATTATTTGGAATATCAGATATACTTGCAAATTTGGCAGCATCCGTTACGCACGCGTTGTTGGTAAGAATGATGGCACGCGGAGCTGCGTATACTACGATCTTGCGTATAAACTCTGACGTTGCTCCCAACCCGTTGGTATAGGTATATTTCACGAAGTACGAACCGGCTATAACATTGTCGGTGTTCACGTACCAATTGTCGTTTACAAGATTCACCGTTAAACCTGCGGTAAGACTTGTAAATTCGGTTGTAGGGAAACCTGTGGTGTGAGCCGGAATTCCAATGAGTTGTTTCAATCCGTTCTCTGCACAGATCTTCAATGCACCGGTTCCGTCTTCAACAGCACCTTCAATCGTAAAGTCGATATCAGTAATCGGGTTTACAACGGTAGTGGCACTGGTCACACCGATACAACCGGTAACCGTATTTGTTACCGTGTAATATATAGTATTGAAACCGATGCTGGCAATAGAAGGATCAAAGATGTTGGTGCCAGATTGAATACCTGTACCGGTAAACACTCCGCTATATCCGGCTCCTGAAGGCACACCGGATAATGGATCGGGTGCATCGTTCTCTGCATACGAACTTTCCAGACCGAAGATGAGCGGCTGTGGTAATGGATTTATTTTCACAAGCACATCATCTGAAACACTGGTACATGGTCCGGAAACGCCATCCGGATCGTTCGTTGTTAACGTCAACACTATACTTCCGGCAGCTCTGTCGGCCGATGTTAATGTATATGTAGTGGCAGGATCGTTTACGTTAGCAAACTGCGCGCTTCCGGAACCACCGCTCCACGTAACCGATGCAGTTGTACCCGAGAAGCTTCCGTTCAGGTTAACAGGTTTGTCTTCGCACACTTCAAAGTCGGCACCTGCGGATACCTTTGCAGATTCATTTATATGTACATCTACATCTTCCGCAACAATCGTACAAGGCCCTGCTCCATCCGGATCGTTCGTTGATAAACGGAATGTCAATGTGTTTCCGACATCGGCAGCGAGTACACCATAGTTAGCCGTGATGGTATTACCGGTAACACTGCTGATCGATAATGTACCACCCGCAGTTGTTACAGCACTCCACGAACCGGATGTTGCACTTCCACTAATATCACCCGACAGGTTGATCAGGGAAGGTTCGCACACAATCTGGTCAGTAAGTGGTAATATTCTGGCGCGTCTGTTCAGGAATATAGTTAATGTATCGGATAGCGATGAACATGGACCAGCCACTCCATCCGGATCATCCGTCACAAGATATAGTTCTACGAAACCATTAGTCACATCACTATCAACAGCAGTATATGTCGCTGTCACACTGCCACCGGATGTTGTACTGACAGAAACCGAACCATCACCAGTCTTGATAAACCAGTTGGCTGCTGATGCACTCCCGCCAATGGTACCGTTCAGCGGTATAGCCATCGGCATCACATCATCTTCACAAACTGCAAAGTCTGCACCTGCCGTAACGGTAACTTTTGGATTCACCATAACCGTAACGGTAGAGGTCGGACCATCACAACCATTCGCAGAAGGTGTCAGGGTATATACAACGGTACCGATAGACGCATTGGACGTGCTCAGCACCTGGCTGATAACCGAACCGTTACCATTCGCGGCACCAATTACATTCGTACTCGGTGCTGCTGTCCACTGGAATGTTGTACCCGATACATTTTGAGGTGATGGAAGTATCGTAACAACAGCAGTCTCGCCACTACAGATTGTAATATCAGTAGCCGATGCTGACGGTAATGGTTTCACCAACACAACAAGATTTACGGCTTGTCCGTCACATCCATTATTATTCGGAATGATGCGATAGGTTACCGTACCGGACACGTTGCCCGTGTTAACCGGTGTATCCGTAATGTCTCCACTTCCGGAAGCAGTAACGCCTGAAGTGATCGGGCCTGTTATACTACTTGTCCAGGTAAAGGAAGTACCGGAGATGCTTGCTGTTGGTATAAAGTTAAGTGACTGTCCGCTGCACAACTGCTGCGCGAGTTCAACCGGATCGTTGGTAACGACCGGAACAGGTTTTACGGTTACCACTACATCGTACGGTGCTCCAGGGCAACCGTTGGATGACGCGGTAATTCTATAGGTTACAGTACCATTGTTCACACCGTCTACATTGGTAAGCGCCTGGCTGATGGTTGAACCACTGCCCGCTGAAGCGCCCGATACATTTGATGAACTCTGAACGATCCATGTATAGGTTGTGCCTGTTACACCATTCGGATTAGTTATAGCAATAGAAGTTGTTTGTCCCGAGCATATCGTTTGAGGGTTAGCCGTAACAGTAGGCAATGGTCTTACCGTAACCACCAGGTTAACCGGTGTTCCGGAGCAACCTCCTACGACAGGTGTAATGGTATATATAATGACTGCATTTGCGTTGGTAGCATTAACCGGTGTATCGGTAATAGCTCCGTTGCCCGAAGCACTTACACCTGAGAGTGTTCCTATTACTGAAGATGTCCAATTGAATGTTGTTCCGGTGACCGAAGATGTTGGCAGAAAGTTGAGCGCTGTGCCGCTGCAGATCTCCTGGATCAACGTTGTTGGCGAGTTTGTAATAACAGGCTTCGGTTCAACGGTAACCGTTACATCGATATAGTTACCAGAGCAACCATTCGCGGCTGGTGTGATGCGGTATACAACTGTGCCGGTGTTGATGCCATCGGTTGATGTAAGCACCTGACTGATGGTTGATCCTGCTCCCGCAGTTGCACCGGATACGTTGAATGTACTTTGAACGGTCCAGCTAAAAGACGTTCCTGCTACACCATTCGGATTGGTAATCGCAACACTTGTGGCGTTACCTGAACATATACTTTGATCGCTTGCTGCTACTGTAGGTATAGGTCTGACCGTAACATTTACAGCATACGCTATACCGTTACAACCAGCAGCTGATGGTTGAATGAGGTAAGTAACGCTTCCGGCAGAAACTCCATTGGTTACAGTAAGCGTTTGTGCTATTAAATTACCTGTACCCGCTGCTGCGCCCGTTACGTTCGATGCACTTTGAACGGTCCAGGTAAATGTTGTACCCGAAACTCCATTTGGATTGGTGATCTCAATGTTTGTTGTTTCTCCACTACAGATCGATGCATCGTCAGCATGAGCATCCGGATTTGGATTCACAACCAGCGTTGCCACTGCACTTGTAACGGGAGGTGTACACGTTCCGGCTATGATTACATCATAATCTGCGGCATCCCCTGCTACTGCACTGGCTATAGTATAACTGCTGCTGTTTGCTCCCGCTATATTCGTTCCATCTTTACGCCATTGATAGGTTACACCCGTTGTTACACCAGCGTTCACACTGAACGTTACAGGCTGTCCTGCACAAACCGTTTGACCGACCGGGCCGGTTATAATCTCAGGCTGTTCCTGGATGGCAAGTATCGATGCTGTGCTGGTTACCGCAGGAGAACATGTACCACTCACCACAACGGTATAGGTACCCGCATCTGCTGTTAC
>DJFR01000231.1:0-947 GCA_002432545.1 Flammeovirgaceae bacterium UBA5867
TCACAACTTTACCCTGATGCATGATGATATCATGGACAAAGCTCCGTTGCGCAGAGGCAAACAAACTGTACACGAGAAGTGGAATGTAAATACCGCTATACTTTCAGGCGATGTTATGCTGGTAAAGGTATACGATATGTTTCTCGGACTGGAACCGGAAAAATTGAAACTTGTACTGAAGGCTTTCAATCAATGCGCAGCCGAAGTTTGTGAAGGACAGCAGTGGGATATGGAGTTTGAGACAACCGACAAAGTAACGGAAGCGGAGTATATAAACATGATCCGTCTAAAGACTGCCGTGTTGTTAGGGTTTAGTCTGGAGTTAGGTGCTATACTGGCAGATGCTCCGGAAGAAGATCGTAAAGCACTTCGTGAATTCGGAACGAATATAGGTATAGGCTTTCAGTTGAAAGATGATTTGCTGGATGCCTATGCCGACCCGAAGAAATTTGGCAAGCAGGTTGGTGGCGATATTATAGCCAACAAAAAAACTTTCCTGTTAATAAAAGCACAAGAGAAAGCGCAAGGCAAAATGAGGAAAGAGCTTGCTGAGTGGCTTTCGCTTAAAAAGTTTAACAAGAATAAAAAGGTAGCCGGAGTTAAAGCTATATATGACGGACTCGGAGTGCCGGCTCTTGCTGAAAAGAAGATCGATCAATTTTTCCGCAAGGGATTTGACAGCCTGGAAAAAGTAAATGTTAATCCGGAAACACGTGCATTGTTGAGAGGTTATGCCGAAGCGTTGATCGAACGCCAATCGTGATACCCATCCATATACAAACGGATAAAAAGCTATTCAGGCACTATAGCGGCTTCTCATTTTTTATTTTCATTTTCTATTGGAAAGGAGTTCGTGAAAAGGAGATTATTATCAATCACGAACTCATTCATTTTTATCAGCAGCTTGAAATGCTGTTTGTCTTGCATTGGTTGTTATACCTGTTATT
>DJFR01000231.1:961-28642 GCA_002432545.1 Flammeovirgaceae bacterium UBA5867
GCAAGCGAAAGTTATTTGCGTGGATGAGATTTATATAGGCAGCTTGTTTCATTGCGAGGTATTATCAAAGCGTGTGTTAAGGCACACGATCATTTAATTCGATTTTTTTTTACAGGTGGTTTTATCCATACAGCGCATCCCTGTATCTTTCTTCAGTCTTTCACCAAGTCATTATGAAACCACTTGTTTTTGTTAAGCTTTCAGCCATGATGCTTCTCGAATATTTTATTTGGGGCGCGTGGTATGTAACTATGGGTACCTATATGTCTGTATTCCTGAATGCTACGGGTCTTCAGATTGGAGCAGCCTATAGTGCGCTTGCCATTGCTACCATGATCTCGCCTTTCTTTGTGGGCATGGTGGCCGATCGCTACTTTGCCGCCCAGCGTATCATGGGTGTGCTCCATTTACTTGGAGCTGTATTATTATACCTGGCAACAGCAATTACCAACAACACGGCTTTCTACTGGATTATACTTTTCTATTCACTGCTGTATATGCCCACCATCGCACTGTCCAATAGCATTGCTTTTCAACAGATGACTGATCCGGGAAAACAGTTCCCATGGATCCGAGTATTCGGAACGGTAGGATGGATTCTTGCCGGACTCATGATTGGATTTCTGGCGATTGAAAAAACGAAGGAAACATTTTACATGGCTGCGGCTGCATCGGCACTGCTTGGCCTTATCAGCTTTATACTTCCCAATACACCACCGAAGGGTAAATCTGCCGATGCATCGAGCGCGCTGGGTACTGAAGCTGTGGTGCTCTTTAAGGATAGACCATACCTCATATTTTTTATAGCTGCTATATTAGTATGCATTCCACTTTCATTCTACTACGGTTTTGCTAATCTGTTTTTAAATGAGGTTGGCCTTAACAATGCCGCTGGTAAAATGATATTGGGTCAGGTATCAGAGGCTATATTTATACTGGCTATACCATTCCTGTTCAATAGCATTGGCGTAAAGAAAATGTTACTGCTCGGTATGGCGGCATGGATTCTGCGTTACGTATGCTTTGCCTATGGTAATGCAGATGCAAACATGTGGATGCTATATGCTGGCATTGTACTGCACGGCATCTGCTACGATTTCTTCTTTGTAACCGGCTATATGTATACCGAAAAAAAAGCGGGAGAAAAGATCAAGAACGCTGCGCAAGGTCTCTTTACCTTTGCAACCTATGGTGTAGGTATGTTTATCGGTACATGGTTTTCGGGCTTTACAACCGATCACTATACGGTAGATGGCGTTCACCAATGGANNTTCTTTAAGGAAAATGACAAAATAAAACAAGCAACCAACTAACGTGCAAGTATACTTGCAGTTTAACTAAAAATATTTCATCACTAAAAAACTACACCACTATGAACATTGCCATGCTTGGTTCCGGTTTCATCGGACGATTTTATGCTGATTCATTGCAAGGCTATCGAAGCAAAGATAAGATTGTAAGCATCTATTCCCGCAGAGAAGAAAGTGCTAAGAAGTTTGCACAAGACTATAACGTAGCATTTTCAACCACTACCATGGAGGCTGCCATTAACCGGCCCGATGTAGATGTAGTATGTATATCATTACCCAACAACCTGCACGAAGAAGCCGTATTGCTTTGCTGCAAGCACAAGAAAGGAGTGATTACCACCAAGCCGCTCGGTCGTAATGCAGAAGAAGCGAAGCGTATGCTCGAAGCGGTAGAGAAGGCTGGTGTATTTAATGGATACCTGGAAGACCTGGTATATACACCTAAGTTTATAAAGGCAATGGAGAGTGTAAAGAACGGAGCGTTGGGAAGAATACTCTGGGCGAAGTCGCGTGAGACTCACCCTGGTCCGCACAGTGACTGGTTCTGGGATATAGAGCAAGCAGGCGGTGGATGTATACTTGACCTCGGATGTCACTGCGTGGAGATCACACGAAGCTATATCGGTAAAGATATAAAACCGGTGGAGGTAATGTGCTGGGCCGATACACAAGTGAAACCGATCGATGCGGAAGATCATGCCATCGGACTTGTTAAATATGAGAACGGTGCTATAGGGCAATTTGAAGTAAGCTGGACATTCCGTGGAGGATTGGACTTACGCGATGAAGTAATGGGAACAGAAGGTACGATATGGATCAACAGTTTCCTTCGCACAGGGTTCGATATGTTTACGACAGGCAAAGGTGCTGACTATGTAGCAGAGAAAGCTGAGAGCAATACCGGTTGGTTATTTCCGGTAGGCGATGAGCTGAACGAGCTTGGATATAATCACATGTTCATGGATATGTTCAATGCCATGGAAAAAGGTATAGCACCGAAGGAGACATTCTACGATGGCTACGTTGTAAATGCTATTCTGGATGCTGCCTATAAATCGGCAAAGACCAAACAATGGGAGCCGGTAAAGCTGGATATATGGCGTGGTAAAACTGGTGTTTCAAAGGACAGTCATTTGATTGAATACGATGCTGATCATCACCTGGTAAAAGAAGAAGTAACACACTATGGTGCTAAGAAGGTAATTCTGAAGAACAAGAAAACCGGAAAGATATCCGAGCGTATACTCGAATAACCGGCTGTTGCTGTAGATTTATACCCTTATGAAAACTATTTACCTGCTCGTGCTGATCGTAACAGTATCAGGATGCTCTCTGAAACGCACCGGCGAAAGAACCGGTGAAGCCGTAGGCGAATTTATCAAAGGCGCTTCCAGTGGTGTTCAGAATTCTTTTAAGGTTGAAGTGGAACTGAGCCCTGAGTTGAAACAGAAAGGGCTTGAGCTTGGCAAAGTAATTATTGCCAACGACACACTTGGTGTTGATAACCTGGTGAGTGTATACTGTATCTTTAACCAGGATTTTGCTGATACTGTCTTGCTCAAGGCGTACGACAACCAGAAGCTTGAGACCGGGCGAAGCCGCGTAATCATCAAAGCAAATAAAGATGATGCCGGCTTTTACGATTTTACTTTCGACAGAAGAACAAATCTGGATACGGAAGATTGCCGACTGGTGCTTCAATAAGACTTTATAACTATAGATATATACTTCATGAGATTATTAGTATTGGCAGGTATAGTTGCAGTATTGTGCAGCGGTTGCCAAGATGAAAAACTGTCTGCTGGCGAAATGCGCGACATCCTTCACAAGCAAAATGAAAAACTAGGAGCCTTCTTTAAAGAAGGCGATGCAGATAAGCTCGCATCCATGTATACCGATAGTGCAAAACTCTGTCCTAATAATACCTACGAGATTTTTGTTGGTAAACAGGCTATTAGAAATTTTTGGAGCCGATCAATGAAAGATTCGCAGTTGCTGAATATGGAAACGCAAACGCTTACCGTTGATGGCAGCGGAGACTATATCTACGAAACAGGAAGAACCAAAACAAGAGTCAAGTACCAGGATTCAGTATATACCACAGAAGTGAAGTTTGCCAATGTATGGAAACGACAGTCTGACGGAAGTTATCTTCTGGATGTTGATATCTGGAATGCTATTTCAAAATAATCAGCGAAGATTCCGGAATATAGCACTGAACGCCTCGCTCAATTTTACTCTAGAATATTTTTCTTCAGCCAGCTTGCGACTCGCCTGCTGGCTTTGTTTTAACAGGGCAGTGTTGTTGATATATACCTGAATCTTTTTCGTAAAGTCAGTAGGCTGTTTTGAATCGCTGTAAAAGCCGCAGCTATAGTTCTCAATCTCATCCTTTATCCACCCGCCAAAATTGATAACAATCAGCTTGCCTGCAGCAAGGCCATCAAAGTATTTATTAGGTGAACCCGTTTCAAGAACGGGTAAAGGTTTATAACAGATAAAGCTGGCATCGGTAACGTTTAGGACTTCCTTTACTCCATCACGATTTGTAAATGGTATAAAAGTGAGGTTTTTCAGTTCAATAGTTTTAGCGCTTTGTTGTAAACGCTTCGCCATACCACCATCACCACATAACATGAAATGGACAGGCAGTGAAGCTTTCTGGCAATTGCGAGCACACTCCAGGAAGTAGTCCAATCCGTTTGCATAGCCGATAGCACCTATATAGGACACTACAAATTTATGACTAACACCAAACTTGTTTTCGAGCACAGGTTTTTTGGACTCTGGCACGTAGAATTCCGTATCGGCCATGTTTGGTATAAGATGCACATTTGTTCCGGGCGCTTTCTTTACAATCGCGTCTTGTATCATGGGCGATAGGGCCACGACAGATTGTGCCTGTTCATATATAGTCTTCTCAAGACCATACAATGCCTGCTTGAAGAAGTAATTTTTAATAACACCTATTTGTATAGGGGCATCGGGCCATAGATCGCCTACTTCAAATATATAGGGAATTTTATGTACCTTCTTCAACCACATCGCGGCCAGTCCGATAGTAAGTGGAACAGACATGGCGTAGCAGACATCAACATCTCTCAGCGTTTTTGCTACCCGTATCGATTGAATTATATAGCTGATAAACGAACGGCTGCGCTTATAAAACCCGAATCTGTTTTCGTAAGCGATGGGGAGGTAATGTACCTCTATACCTTCAATATGCGTTACACGTTGTTCTTTTTCATTATGTCCTGTAATCACAACTGTCTCGATACCATGATCCGTCAATGCTTTTGCGAGATAAAAGGAGCGAAGTGCTCCACCATTTTGTGGTGTATTAAAATGTTGATGGAGAATCAGGACTTTCACGGTGCAAAGAAAGAAAAACAGTTAACAGTCGGACTCTGCGCGCGGCAGTTTTTTTCCATCAGGAGCTTTTTATTATTTTTGTTACGGAGTTAAACGCCTCTGAAAACACTCATCCTGATTTCTACGCCTGGAAGGGCCTGATCACCGATATTCCCATGCGGAATGTCGCTTACGCTGTAATATTCTGTACAGCATGATAAGATCGTGCAGCAGCATGTTCGTATCAACTCTCTTGTGAGAGAAGATAATCTTTTACATCAACAATTTCAGAAACAAATGTTAGAAACAACACGACTGAAGCTCGTGCCGCTTACGCACGCGCAGTTAATACTATATAAAAATAATCCGCAGGCGTTGGCAGAAAATCTGGGCGTAAAGTATGAGGTAAGACAGAACGATCCGGGTGTAGCCAAAGATCTCGAAGAAGCCATTGAGTTCTGGCTCGATAAAACCCAAACCTGTGCACACGCCTTTGAGTGGTATACTAACTGGGAAATTCTGCTCAGGCATGAAGGTGTAGCCATTGGCGGCATTGGGTTCGCAGGACTTCCGGATGATGAAGGTAAATCGATGGTGGGCTACGGACTGGACGTTCGTTATCACAGCAAAGGTTACGCAACGGAAGCCCTACAGGCCATGGTTGAATGGGGCTTTTCACATGACGCGTTGAAAGTAATTATAGCCGATACACCCGTTGGAAATATACCTTCACATCGCGTACTGGTAAAGAATAAATTCCGGGTAAGTAATCGTGATCAGGATCTGATCCATTGGCGATTGGATCGATCGTGACTAACGCTGCCGGCTTCCTGCTGCTACAGGTATATAGTTAGCACGAAGCTGGCAGCTTAAAAAACATTTGTGAACGTGTAACTTAATATTGGTGACATGCGATTAAAAAGGTATACATTTGATCGCTGCATCAATAGTGCGTAAAGCGAACGAAGTGTTGTTAGCAAAGTTTTTTCTCAATGAGTAAACCTTCTTCCTCGGGCTATTTTATAGGTGGCGTATTGATTGCGCTTGCCGGAGCCATTTGCTTTTCTACAAAAGCGATCTTTGTTAAACTCGCCTATCGCGATACGGGTATTGATGCTATAACATTGCTCGCGTTACGCATGCTTTTCTCGCTTCCATTCTTTGTTATTTCTGCAGCACTGGCATCGCGCAAAGCAAACAATGTAAAGTTTACGTCCAGTCAGTGGCTTATCGTTGCTGTGGTAGGTTTGCTGGGATACTATATCAGCAGCTTGCTCGATTTTCTCGGCTTGCAGTATATATCGGCCGGTATGGAGCGCCTTATTTTATTTATATACCCTACGATGGTGCTGCTCATGTCGGCAATCTTTTTCAAACAAAAGATAAACCGCTATCAATGGCTGGCATTGATAATTACGTATGCCGGTCTGGCGCTGGCTTTTTATAGTGAGGTAGACTGGAGCCAGGAGCAGAACAATGATTTTTACCTCGGTGCTGTCTTGATCTTTTCGTGTGCCATCACGTATGCGCTATATATTGTGGGCAGCGGACAAATTATACCCAAAGTTGGTGCTGCCAAGTTCAATAGCTATGCCATGACGTTTGCTTCTATAGGCGTACTGCTTCACTATATAATTGCCAGTGATACATCGGTATTCAATCTCTCACCCCTGGTTTACTTTTATAGTGCTATGATGGCGTTGGTAAGTACGGTTATTCCATCGTACCTGGTTACGGAAGGTATTAAACGTATTGGTTCTGATAATGCCGCGATTGTAGGTAGTATCGGACCGATGTCTACTATACTGCAGGCCTATATCCTGCTGCAGGAACCTGTCTTTATACTACAGATTGTGGGAACAATTCTAATATTGGTAGGTATATTATTGATTGGCAAGAAAGGTAAAGGCAAATAATCATTCCGCTTTCAGTAACGGAAGTTGTATATTCAATATAGTTTCCGGTCGCTTCGGTTTTTAAAATGCGCTGGACGCGGAAACTCTCAGCGATTCTTTTTAAGTTTCGGTCAGATTGCTTGCCATGAAGAAAATACTATTTATCATCCTGCTGTTTGTAAACTTTGCAGCCTTTAGCCAGGACAAGAAATATACTTTTGTATTTCTTAACAAGCAAACCGATGCACCAACCATGCCGAAAGATCAACTGGATAAGTTGATGGAAGGACACATGGCAAATATTAATCGTCTGGCCAAGGAAGGTAAGTTAGTGTCGGCCGGACCGTTTGATGGTGGTGGCGGTATATTTATACTAAACACACAATCCGTGGACGAAGCAAAGCAATGGTTAAGCACCGATCCTGGCGTGCAGGCTAATCGTTGGCATATTGAAATACTGCCGTATACTTCTCGTGTAAGCAAACCCTGCAAGGCACCTGAGCCGTATGAGATGGTGTCTTATTCATTCATTCGGTTTGATGCTGTAGTGAGCAAATTCACGGCCTCCAATTATCCGGAGATCATAGAAAAGCATAACGCATTTATCCGCAAGCTTGTGGATACAGGAAACGTTGTGACCGAAGGTATCTTTGGCGATCATGACGGAGGCATTCTCATCATGCGTGGTGAATTGCAAAAAGAAGTTATCGAAGCTGACCCCGGTTTGCAGGAAGGACTTCTCGAAGTAACCTATAAAACATTGTGGATCGCGAAGGGATCGTTTTGCGAGAAGTAAATATATATATCGCGTATTAGTGATGAAGTTTAAACGACCCTTCTTCTTCATCTTTCGGTTGAGATGAAGGATCGAAAAGAAACTCCTTAAACACTTCCCATATTTTGCCGTTGTGCTTTAATAATACAATGCTTTGAACATCGAAGCGTGCCGAGAATTTTCTTTCCTGGAATTCGGCCCATGCTTTTTCGAACATCGGTTTTTTAAGATCACGAAATGCCAGCGTAAGGTGTGGATGGAACGGCTGATCTTTATACGATGCATTGAACAAATTAAGTTCACGCTTGCAGAAGCGGTGAAGCTCTTTGCTAAGCAGGCTTAATACATTATTCGAAATTACATCTATAAAAATTACCCGTGGTGCAAAGGCATTGAAATTATGCAACTCTATCTTGAATGAAGAGCGCCCCAGTGAAAACTTCCCGAATGCCTCGACCAGCTCATGCTCCTTTTCTTCCTTCCACTTAAAAGGCATGTGAAGCGTAATGTGAGGCGGAGAATTGAGAGAAGCCTTGCTGTTATACTCATCGCGAAAATAGTTTTTAAGTCGTAGCGCATCATCCGAAACCGGAGGTGGCGGAATAAGCGCGATGAAATATTGCTTTAACTTGTCTTCGCTTCGACCTGGCATAAATCTTCGAGGGCAGTTTTCAGGTCTGGAAATTCGAAAACAAATTCTTCATCTAATAATCTTTGTGGATAAACTTTTCTGCTTTTTAAGACAAGTTCGGTTTCAGTACGGATTAGCGCGGCACCACATTCAAGTAAAAGAGCAGGCAACGGCAGCGCCACACGTATATGCATGCTATTACGAAGTGCTCTCATGAAATCAGCATTCGGTAATGGCTGTGGCGAGCATACGTTATAAACTCCTGTAACTGGTTTTTGTATAAGCCATTCGTTTATTCTGCAAAAATCGTCAATATGTATCCAGCTAAAATACTGTTTGCCACTCCCCATCTCGCCACCCAATCCGGCCCTGACAAGTTTGATAAGCGGAACGAGCGCTCCTCCTTTTACATCCAGCACAATAGAAGTTCGTAGCGTTACTTTGCGTGTATAGGGTGTGATACATTCGTTGAAAACAGCTTCCCATTTTCGGCATACATCCATAGAGAAATCGTGACCAATCTCCCCTTGTTGCTCATCCATAAATTTATCATACGAACCTTTATATATGGTGGCGGAGCTTGAATTAAGCCATACTTTGGGTGGATGTATACATTGGCGAACAGCATCACCCAGCACGCGCGTAGAGACTAGTCGTGAAGAGTAAATTTGTTCTTTGTTCTGTTTGGTATACCGGCAGTCGACCGACTTACCACTCAGGTTGATCAATGCTTCAGCGCCTTCAAGCTCGTGCTTCCATTCCTGCAGTGTTTTCCCGTCCCAATAAACTTCTTTGATCATGTTGCTACCGGGTTGAGGTTTCCTGGAGAGTATAACTACCCGTATATTTTTCTTTACAAAGAAATCGGTTAACGCTTTCCCGAGAAAGCCGGAACCACCTGCTATAACAATTTTCATATAGTATATATTTTATTCCACAGATAAGCGCAGATAAATATATAGAGCGGTTCTGCGTCTATTCTGCGCCTTCTGCGGGAGTGAATTTTTAAGCCGTTATCTTTGCGCTGTGTGCTTTTCTTCTCAGATTGAAGAGGATGAACAAGTTGAAGAAATGCATAGCTCCGAGTATGAGAATAATCCATCCGATCTTTTCGCTGAGCACTTCGATCATGGATTGAATGTTATCTATACTGTCCCAGATCTTGAGTGTATATACGGCGTAGCCAATGTTTATGAGGTAGAACCCAACGAGCAATAATTTATTAACACTATCGGCTAATGTATTGTCCTGATGAAAGATTTCAACCAGAAACACGCGACCGTTGGTAAAGAGTGCTCGAGCTACCCACATGGTAAGAATAATTGTAATAGGCAGATAGATGCTGTAGGTTATTACGGTGTAGTTCATAAGTATATAGTTTAATTAAAAGAGAATTCAGAAGTTAATGTGTGGTAAGAATTTGCCACCATTGGTCCTTTTCGAAAGTGTCCACCGCCAAGTGATAATATAATAATAGATACCAAGCACCCAGGCAGGAATGACCGTATAGAACTTAAATACAATTTGCGGAAGCCCAAAGGTCATTTTACCTTGTAAAAGTATAGCAAGACTAAGTAAGTATACAGAGGACGATATGAGATGGATTAATTTTGGCTTAAAGTTTGGCACATGGCTTACCACCGAAATTAAGGAGCTTGTGAATTGCCAAGGCCCCAGGAATAGTTGGACCATCCATATTGAAATCAATAAATTGGACTCATTGAATGAACAAGCGATTGCAAACACAAATCCAAAAAGTAGAATTAACGATTGGATTATAAAATCAATATATTTCATATATTTAGTATTTTCAGAAAATATTGAAAGATAGGGTTAAAAAAAATGAAGCCTTCACTTCATGATTTTTAGCAGAACATTCCTGAACCAGCTCTCTTCTGACTTAATAAAAGTTTCCAGCAGGCCGTCTGATTTTTCTGCAAAGTTTTTAAGATCTTTCACCACACGTTTCAATTCTTTGGTGTCTTCCGATCCATCGCTCTGCACATCATTCACTTCGCGCAGTACTTTTAATATAGGCTCAAGCTCGCGCTTTCTTCTTTCCTTTGCTACCTGCCTTGCCAGCGCCCAGATATCTTTCTCCGATTTGAAAAACTCTTTGCGTTCTCCGGGCACCAGTATTCTCGATACAATTCCCCAGTCTAGAAGTGCGCGAATATTCATATTAGCATTTCCTCTGGATATAGAGAGCTCCAGCATAATCTCTTCTGTTGAAAGAGGTTTTGGAGATATCATCAGAAGCGCATGTATTTGTGCCATGGTTTTATTCAGACCCCAGCTATAGCCCAGGTTTCCCCACGCCTGTATCAATTCTTCTTTTGCTTCTGCATACTTCATACGATATAAAGGTAATAATTGTTTCTAAACTTTCAATAGTTTTTGAAAGTTTCCTATAAAAAGAAACCCTGGCTGTTGATAACCAGGGTTTTTCTTTTTGTGAATCAATGTTGATTACAGTTTGCCGGAAAGCTCTTTGCTTGCTTTGAACTTGGCAACCTTCTTTGCCTTGATCTTGATGGTCTCACCTGTGAATGGGTTACGGCCTTTACGTGCTGCTCTTTTTGCTACAGAGAATGTACCAAAGCCAGTAAGCGTAAGCTTGTCACCTTTCTTCAATGTCTTTTCAATTGCTCCCATGAATGATTCCAGTGCAGTGTTAGCAGCTACTTTTGTAATACCTGTGTCTTCTGCGATCTTGGCAATTAATTCAGCTTTTGTCATAATGGTTAATAAATGAATTTTTAATAGGGGCGCAAATATAAAGGCTTTTTGTATTCGTCAAACTCCTTGCAAATAAAAGTCTGATAACACATCTCCTATATTTTATTCATCATTAGCATCTATACTCTGCAAACATTTATACCCGTGATCTGCCAATGGCATGCAACGCTTTGATAGTGTTATGTTTTGCATGCGTCACACTATGCATACATTAATGTGCTTCGAGCCAGTTGGTAGCAATGCCTACTTCAACTTCCATAGGTACAGCAAGGTGTACAGCATGTTTCATTAACGCAGTAACATTTTCCTTGACAACGTCAGCTTCATCTTTATGAAGATCGAAAACAAGTTCATCGTGCACCTGCATGATCATTTTTGTTTTCAGTTTTTTCTTCTCAAGCCACTGATGAATATTTACCATTGCGATCTTAATAATGTCAGCAGCACTTCCCTGTATGGGGGCATTGATGGCGTTGCGTTCTGCAAAGCCACGCGTAGTAATGTTGCGTGAATTTATATCACGCAGATAGCGTCTTCTTCCCAGAATAGTTTCCACATATTCTTTCTCGCGCGCCATGTTGATCGAGTCATCCATATAGCGTTTGATCGCAGGAAACTCTGTGAAGTATGAATCAATGATTTCCGATGCTTCGGTGCGCGATATACCAAGATTCTGCGCTAATCCGAACGCTGTGCTGCCATAGAGAATTCCGAAGTTAACTTCTTTCGCTTTGCGCCTCATGTCAGCCGTAACTTGCTCCAGCGGCACTTTAAAAACTTTCGCAGCGGTAGTGGTGTGAATGTCGCGCTTGTTACGGAATGCTTCGATCATCACATCATCTTTGGCAAACGATGCGGCTATACGCAATTCGATCTGCGAATAATCGGCCGACATAAAAAGATATTCATCACCTCGCGATACAAATGCTCTGCGAATCTGTTTTCCTTTCGCGGTGCGTATGGGTATATTCTGAAGATTAGGGTTGTTCGAACTCAATCTTCCGGTAGCAGCAACGGCCTGCCGGTAATCGGTGTGAATACGGCTATCGAACTTGCTGATCATTTTTGGCAATGCATCGACATAGGTAGAACGCAGCTTTTCGTATTCACGATAGTCGAGAATTTTACGTGCTATATCATGCTTGGGTGCCAGTGTCAGGAGTATATCTTCGCCGGTTGCATACTGGCCCGACTTGGTTTTCTTCGGCTTGTCAATGAGTTTCATTTTTTCGAAGAGCACTTCGCCAAGTTGTTTCGGAGAGCCGATGTTGAATTCCGACCCTGCCAGCCCATAGACCTCCCGTTGTACCTTCTCCAATTCTTGCCGCAGTTCGTCAGACATCTTCGATAATGCCGCGGTATCTACTTTCACACCTTCAAACTCCATAGCCGCCAGTACACCTACCAATGGCATCTCGGTGTTATACATCAGCAATGCTTGCTTTCGGTTTTCGAGGTCGCGCTTCAGTTTGGTGTGAAGCTGTATTAACTGATCTGCACGCTCGCATAACTGTTCGCGTATATCGGCATGACTTACCGGAAGCAGATCGTATTGTAAATATTGTGCGCACAAGGTATGAAGATCGTGTGCAGCTTCGGGTTCAATCAAATAATGCGCAAGCATGCTGTCAAAAAATTTGCCGCGTAATTCAACGCCTGCTTTTTTCAACGCCAGTATAGTACCTTTTATATTATGACCGATCTTGAGGATCTTTTCATTTTCAAATATATCGGTGAAGTTACGAAGAATGTTACCGGTTTGCTCTGCATTCCCCAATGGAAGGAAGTATGCTTCACTTTCGCGGTAGCAAAATGAAAGGCCTTTAATGACATAATCGAAATTAACAGCATCATCAATTACTGACTCTATAGCAAAGCTTGTTTGTTCGCGAAGTTTTTCTGCGAATGCTTTATACTGTGCTTCTTCAATTACCTGGTATTGTACTTTACTCGCATCAAAACTTCTTCGTTCACCGGTTTCTGTATCTACAGCGCTTCCTTCCCCTTCTGCAGAACCTCCAAACATAGAGAGTTGTGAACTCTGTGCTGATTTGGCTGGCGTTGCAGAAGCAGCAACTCCTTCACCGAACACACGCGCAGATATAGTCTTAAATTCGAGCTCGTTAAAAATAGGTTTCAGCTTTTCTGCATCAGGTCCTTTATAGGCAAGCATCTCTTCGCTGAATTCTACCGGCACATCGGTAATAATGGTGGCAAGCCTCTTCGACAGCAGCGCCTGTTCGCCAAATTGTTTTACGAGTTCTTTTTGTTTTCCCTTCAGCTCATCGGCATGTGCTATAATATTTTCAATAGAACCATATTGCTTGATAAGTGTGGCAGCTGTTTTAGGACCGAATCCCGGTATACCCGGAATATTATCGGATGTATCGCCCTGGAGTCCGAGCATATCAATTACCTGCGATACATTTTCAATGTCCCACTTTTCACAAACTTCTTTTACTCCCCACACATCTACTGCGTTGCCCATATAGGCAGGCTTGTAAAGAAATACACATTCATTAACAAGTTGACCGAAGTCTTTATCGGGTGTCATCATATATACTTCAAAGCCCTGTGTGCAGGCTTGTCGTGACAGTGTTCCGATAATATCATCGGCTTCATATCCATCTATTTCAAGGATCGGAATATTAAAGCCCTGTATAATTTCTTTTACTTTCGGTATACCGTAGCGAATGTCTTCGGGTGTTTCCTGCCGGTTTGCTTTATACTCTGCAAAAATTTCGTCACGAAAAGTTTTGGTAGCCGTATCGAATGCTATACCAATATGAGTAGGTTTTTGTTTTTGCAGTACTTCCAATAACGTGTTGGTAAAACCAAACGGCACCGATGTGTTAATACCTTTTGAGTTGATGCGTGGAGTTTTTGTAAATGCAAAGTGTGCGCGGTAAATAAGCGCATAGGCATCCAGCAGAAAAAGTTTTTTATCAGGTTTACTCATAGTCGCAAAATTGTAAAAGATGCTCGAATATCCGCAGGCAAATGAAAATAAAAAGCATCAATTAACAATCTGCGAGGTATAGTAAAGGCTGATTGAAAAGCGAAAGGCACGACAACCGAAATTGTCATGCCTTCGAAAAAACTGATTAGTAATAAGAGCTCTATTTTTTTGTGGCTTCGCACCGATACGTCAGCTGCGATTTGCCGGTATCGATCACATAATCAAACTGAAGTCCGGTGTTGTTGATAGTACCCGAACCCGATACTGTGATTGACATTTTTTTTCCTCTAAAAAGCTGCGGCTCAATATAAAAGTTATTACCGCGTATTACGGCTCGCACCGGAGCATACATAACATTACCAAAATTTGCTACTTCAACGGCAGCAATACCAGCCACAGATTTTGTAATGGTGATTGAATAATTTTTGGATTCAGTACCCACCTGGCGCTTGTCAGAAACATTATACGTTCCTGTGAGATCCTTTACTTGTGCTTTTACATCATCCGGATGATCATCCACGCGGGCAGACAATGTAAAAAACGCGACTAACAGGAGTGCTAATGTTCTTATACTGTGTATAGAATACATTTTCATATAAGAATAGTTTAAAGCCTACGACATAACACTAAAAACGTGTACCACCACCTTTTAGGTTCAGCCATTTTGACTCACCCTTTACGAAGAGGCGTTGAAAAAGTTTGAAAGAAATGCTGGGCAATCGATTATCAGTGATAAATTAAAGGAATAAATATTTCGAAAATGAGTGCCAGCAGCCCTTTGGAGCGTTTTTGTTACTGGGAAAAAAAGTCACCGCATCAACCTTTTTTGCAGCAGCCGATTGATGGAAGGTGGAAAAATTATACTTACCAGGAAGCCGGTATAGAGATTCGCAAAATTGCGAATGCGCTGAAAGCATTGAATTTAGCTCCGCAAAGCAACATCGCCATTTTGTCAAAGAACTGTGCGCACTGGATTATGGCGGATATTGCCATCTGGATGGCAGGCTATATATCGGTACCAATCTACCCGACACTCTCTGCCAGTGGAATTAAATATATACTGGAGCACAGTGAAGCGAAAGCTATATTTATAGGCAAGCTCGATAGCTATGAAAAGCAGCGTGCTGCTATAGCAGATTCCATACATAAGATCAGCTTTCCGTTTTACGGCATACAGGAAGGTATATATTGGGATGACCTGCTAAAAACACAACCGCTTACTGAATCTGAATCTACTTTACCGGATGGTGATCAGGTTGCCTCGGTTATGTATTCATCGGGCACTACGGGCACACCTAAAGGTGTAATGCTTACGTTTGGTGCATTTGATTTTGTAGGAAAAAGTCTCACGACTCATTTTGGAATTACCAAGCCCGAGCGTTTCTTTTCATATTTACCGCTGAGTCATATAGCAGAGCGATCATATATACAGATTGGTGTGCTATATTCCGGTAGCTCTATATCTTTTACGGAATCCATTGATAAATTCGCTGATAACCTGCGCGAAGTACAGCCAACACTTTTTGGTGGTGTACCGCGCATCTTCACTAAATTTCAGGATGGTATACTGGCTCGTATGCCGCAGCGAAAACTGGATACATTGCTATCTATACCGCTGATCGCACAGATTATCCGGAAAGTAATTCGCAAGCGACTTGGTTTTATGCGCACGCATTTAATTGTAGGTGGTGCTGCTCCTATACCTGTGCCACTGCTCACGTGGTTTGCACGCCTGGGTATTGAAATACGCGAACTCTATGGAATGACCGAGAACGCAGGTTACTCGCATGGTAACCACGGTGCAAAGGCGCATATAGGTACCGTTGGAAAGCCCTGGCCGGGAATTGATATAAAATTTACGGACGAAGGTGAAATACTTGTAAAGCACCCCGGGTTGATGAAGGGATACTATAAAGATGAAGAAACAACGCGGCAGTCATTTACAGCCGATGGTTTTTTGAAGACCGGAGATAAAGGTATAACTGATAGTGAAGGATACCTGACTATAACAGGACGAGTAAAGGATCAATTCAAAACCGATAAAGCAAAGTTCATTGCCCCCACGCCAATTGAATTGAAGTTCGCTTCGAATAATGATATCGAAACTATTTGCGTAGTGGGTATGGGTATACCCCAACCTATAGCATTGATCGTGCTGTCAGACCTTGCCAAGACAAAACCGAAGACCGACATCGCGAACGGGTTGAAGGAAACTCTTCAACAGGTAAATGCAGCACTGGAAGATTATGAGCGCGTGACAAAGATTGTTGTTCTTAACGAAAGCTGGACGGTTGAGAACGGATTAATTACACCATCATTAAAAGTAAAGCGGCACGCCATTGAGAAGATATATGCATCCAGTTACCGCAGCTGGTATGCCCACCAGGAAACGGTTATATGGCAAGAATAAAAAAAGGCTGCGATTGTCGCAGCCTCTTTCTGTTGTCAATGATATATATACCTACTTTAGTTCTGATTTGAGAAAATCCAACGTGTTCTCGTAGGCATCTTTTGTTGCTTCTTCTTTATAGCCGGTTGCGTTGCTTGGGTTTGCAAAGCCGTGATCTGCATTGTAGTTTTTGATTGTTGCTTTTTTACCGGCAGCTTTCATGTTTGCTTCAAATTTAGCCACGACCTCCGGAGTTATATATTTATCTTCTATGGCAAATATACCCAGCACTTCGGTGTTGAGTTTTTTCAGTTTCTCAACATCCTCTACCGGCATGCCATAGTATATAACACAGGCCCTTGCCTGATTGCCTGCCGTAAGAGCAGCTTGCAGGGATTGGCCACCACCAAAGCACCAGCCGATAGTGCCGATCTTTGCATTTTTACCAGCATAGGCGAGTGCACCTTTTACAATAATATCGCCTCGCTCTTGTTTAAATTCCTGCATATAGCGCGAAGCTGCTTCACGATCGGTGGCGAGTTTGCCATCGTACATATCGAGTGCCAATACATTTACATTGCCCAGGTCTTTGTATAAATTTTCAGACTGACGCTTGATATAGTCATTCAATCCCCACCATTCCTGGAACACAAAAATCCATTTATCGGTGGGTGTTTTTGCTTTGAGCAGGTAGCCATTGGCATCCTTTCCATCTGCACATTTTATCTTGATCATCTTGCCNNTCTTTATTCGATGCAAACATCGCGAACTTTTCTGTGGCCGGAGTGTGACAAACCGTTATGTCAGTTTGGGCGTACGCTGCAGCCGAGCAGATCAGCAGCATAAGGAAGTATATATTTCTCATGATTGTGTATAGGTAATTGTTAGTCTCAAAACATGTAAAGATGAATATAGTTCTAATTTACTATAAGTAGAACTGATTTTTTATGCGAGACAACAAATTCTATAAATGTCGCAGGTCAGCAACCTGGTCGAGTATCCATCCCGTTAAACTCAGGCGCTCGCGGGTTGCCGGCAATACTTCATGTTCGATCTGATCACTGCGAAAGCATACCAGTCTACCTGCAACCGGAAGGAAGTCACGCGTCTCATCCGGTAAATACATTCTCAGGTCACCACCATGCTCTGCTTTCCAATCGTTGTTCAGGTAACAGATCACCGATAATTTACGATGATCATCTTTTTTAAATTGATCGAGGTGGCGTTTATAGAATGAGCCGATCGGGTAGATGGTCATGTGAACTTCGTAATCTTTCAAGCTCAGAAAGAGTGTGCGATTTATATATTGGATCAGATCATGAAGTCTGTCCAGATATACTTTGCTGGGAGGTGGAGCTGTGTTCTTATCAAGCCAGTGGATATAGTCTCCGCGAATCGCTTCGTTGATTTGCAAACCCTGGTTCTTGCCGATACCGGCTTTTTTAAACTGGTCGATACCGTGTTTAAATTCTTCTGTCGCCAGTATAGCATCGACCTCGGCCTGACTCAAAAAGGAATCTGCTACAGCGTATCCTTTTTCAGCCAGGCCATCAACGATCGATTCAAAAATTTCATTCATGCAGCAAAAATAGCAAGACTTACTGTCCTACAAGAAATACGGCATTCGATAAAAGCATTTTTCCATCTTCCCAGAAACAACGGAACATCGGGTTGTCCACCAGGTAAACAATGTTACCGCGACCTTTTCGCTCCACACCAAATACCAGGCTGTTGGCAAGTTTCTCATTGGCATTTTTACCGGCAAAACCTTGCACGGGTTTTTGTTTGCCTTTTAATACACCCACGTTCCATCCGCCATCCAGGTATCCGAAGCGCAGCTCGTTTGTTTTCAGAGAGTAATAGGTATTAGATAATCCGAATGCAAGCGGATGTGAATTGTCGAGTGTTACCCTATAGATTGCACCACCGATGAAGTTAGAGATCTCTTTTCGTTCGGCATCTTCATAGCGAGTTAAGGCTTGTTGCTGATTCAGTTCTTTTTGTTTTTTCTCAGCCTTCTCTTTTTCATCATCGCTGGTATAGGGCTTCAGTGAAAAACCTTTTTTATCCGAGAAAGAATTTAGTCCGCTGCCGACAACAATCAGTTTACCACCGGCTGCTACCCAACCTGAAATCTTCTCCAGGAATTTTTCATCGATTGACGAATAGTATCCTTCCGGAACGATGAGTACATCATACTTACTCAGTGGAACATACTTGATATAGTCTGTTCCCAACGTAGTTATAGGGTAATGCAATTGCTGCTCAAAGAAATACCAGATCTCACCGGCCGAGAGCGATGAAGTTTCTTCGCCAAAGAGTAAAGCAACATTCGGAGCTTTCAGGTAATTAACCGAACTCGAACCAAAGTCTTTACCGCTTTCTACAAAGCCCGTTGCGGAAGTATATATTTTACGATTGAGATCTTTGGCAATGGATTGTACCGTATTATCAAAGTCGTTTATTTTTTCATTGTTTCTCCGTGTAATGATCAGTGCACCGCGATCAAAGTTTTGTCCATTAGCCTTGAATGGTAATAATGCTGAACGGACTTTTATACCGCGTTGAATTAACGCTCCCAGAAACGCCACATCCTTCACACCCTGGTAATTGAATATATAGGCATATGGTTTGTTGGCGATGATCGTATTATCAGCAGTTTTAGGTTCGTACGCTTTGCCAACGTTGATTCGCTCGGGCAGTGCATACGCTTTCAGGTTGTTGGCATACATCAGGTTCCATGCTGTAATATCATACGTAAGCGAATCGGGTAATTTTGATTGTGGCTCAAACACGGCTGTAATGAAACGCGATTTGGGCTGGTATATATTGAAGATGATATCGTCTGTAGAAAGCGATACGTTGCCCGTTGTTTGTGTCTGGTAATCGAACCCACGCGATGCTTTACCCGCTGCCGGGTGGCCATACTTGATAGAATGTGTGTCCAACCACTTCGTGATCTGCTCAAGCTTATCCGCATTGTTGGAAGCTTTGATCACATACGTTTTATAAGGAGCCGCAGGATTGTTCAGGTTATCGCGAAAGTATTTTTCGAACTCATCTACCACACGGGTATAATTTAATGCCGTGATTTCAACAGTTGATAAACCGGTAGTATGGTGGTGCGTCAGTCGGTCCTTTAAAGTTAGTGGATCTCCTTCGCGTGTCGTTACCGTTATACCGGTCTGACCACCTTGTTCGTACGTCATACCAATGGCACCGCTATAGGTTGGNNTCAAAATATTTAGCGTTGTTCTTCCCGATCATCAACTGGAACTCACGCTGCCACTTTGAAATAATTTCGTGAAAGGGTTCTGCTGCCGGAGCAAAGAAATATGGATGGTTATGTCCCTGCTCGTGAAAATCTACGTGTACATGCGGCATCCACTGGTTATATACTTTGAGACGCGCCTGTGTTTCAGTTTGTGTTCCCCACGCCCAGTCGCGGTTCAGGTCGAACATATAGTGGTTCGAACGTCCTCTTGGCCAGGGTTCATTGTGCTCGTGAGATTCTTCATCACCGTTAGGCGGAGTATTTCCGTATTGATTGTAAAAATTTGTATAACGGTCACGACCGTCAGGGTTGAGACAGGGATCGAGAATTACAACTGTATTCTTAAGCCACTCCTGTGTTTTTTTATTTTGCGGATCGCTCAATTCATATAGTGTTTGCATGGACGCCTCTGTACTGTTGGCTTCGTTACCATGTACGTTATAGCTTAACCATACAATTGCTTTTTTATCAGCTGATGACGAACCGTCTGCCATACCTGCTTTACGAAGGTTGTTGAGACGGATCTGCTCCAGGTTCTGAAAGTTTTCAGGTGAAGTAATCACTACATATATAAGCGGGCGATGTTCATAGGTTTCTCCGTATTGATAGAATTCAACGTTAGGCAACGCATCGGCTACATGTTTATAATACTCTACTACGCGATGGTGCCGGGTAAACCGATCGCCCAGTTCGTAGCCGAGAAATTCTTTTGGACTGAGAAGTTTTTGTTGTTGTGCCTGTAAGTTAGAAGAGACGAGAGTTACAATAAAAAGAACTACATACTTATTCATACAGCTGGGTTAAGTTCGGTTGTAAGGTATTTCAAATATCGATGGCGAGGGATGCTATTTTTTTAAAAGGCTTTTCACTTGTGGCCAGTGGTGATGTATATGTTCATGAAAGAATGCCATCGCTTGCATAGCATCGAGCATACCTACCACAGGGTGCTTATAGATTTTCTTCCGGATGTTTTTGTCGGCCACTTCTTCCAGGAAATTTCGCAGCTCGTTCCGTACGCTGTCCCATTGCTGAATAACTTGAGGAAGCGGTAATGCTTCTGGCGTATGTTCCGTTAAAATACCTGGGGCTTTAAACTTTAGCGGCAACCGTTGTGATATTTTCAGTACGATAAGTTTAATTGATTCCAGCATACCGGAGTCGCTGATGGCATCAATTCCCAACGACTTCTTCCGCATGTATAGTACCGATAATCTTTCTGACGTGAGCAGGTGTGTAAGGATTTGATTGACCGACCATTTACCGGCTGGTGCCTGAAATAGTATAGCTTCATCGGGAAGTGCCGTGAGCATAAGCAATAATTTTTGCCGGTCGGCCTCAAGTGAATTAAATTGTTTCAGCAGCAGCGGATGCATGGGGTATAACTATAAATTAAAAATAAGCATCTTTATTTTACTTCTGCAAAAACAGACGGCCAACTATCGTTTCGGTGCCGTGATTAATATCATCGTACCATTTGTATTCTCCATCGTAAACTCACCTTCCAATGCTTCTGCTCTTCGCTTCATGTTGCGTAGGCCATGACCTTTGGGTGAACCATTTAATGGAACGCCTTTACCGTTGTCGGTGATCGACATTTTGAATTCGCCACGTTCAAACGCCAATACTACTTTTACTTCTGTAGCCTGGGCATGCTTTACTATATTATTGATAGCTTCTTTAAAAATGAGATACAAATTTTGTTTCCATACAGGATCAAGAATTTTCTTACTGTCAACTCCGGTTGCCTGAAATTCGAAGGATATGTTTCGGGCCTGTAATAACTCGGTGGCGAAATCTTTCATTCGCAAAATGAGTGCATCCATGGTATCGTATCGGTTGTCGATAGACCAGACTATATCACTCATGGTCGTTACTACTTCACGGCTTAAATCACTGATGCCTTTCAGGTAATTTTTACTTTCGGTTTCTTCTGTTCCGTTTCGTACGAGGTCAGAGTATATAGAGATACGCGTGAGGCTTGAACCCACTTCATCGTGAAGATCACTCGCTATTTTATTTCGCAGCCGCTCTACTTTCAACGACTGCTCCAGGCGATACCGGTGTATAGCATACATAACAGCAATAGTAATTGTTATGATTAGTGCAGTAAACCACCATGTTTTCCAAAAGGGTGGATGTATTGTTAACGTTGTGCTAATGCCGGGGTCCGTCCAATACCCATCGGCATTACTGGCTTTTACGCGAAAGGTATAATGGCCCGGATCGAGATTGGTGTAGTGTGCTTCGCGTTTGTTGCCGGCTTCTGTCCACGCATCATCAAACCCTTCCAGCATATAGCTATACTTTACTTTATCAGGTGCCGAAAATTCAAGTGCTGTAAATGAAAACGTAATGTAATTCTGTGAATGGTCAAGTTCAACGTGTTGCTGTGGCTGGTAGAATTTGTCAAATATAGTATATCCCTGCAGGATCAGTGGGGGAGGTGTTGTGTTTTCCTGTATATCATCCGGATTGAATATGTTGAAGCCGTTTACACCGCCAAAGTAAAATTCACCGGAAGAACTTTTTAGCGCTGCATTGGAATTGAACTCGTTGCTCTGAAGCCCGTCTTCTTCCGTATAGTTTTTGAATGTATAAGTTTCAGGGTTGAATCGACTGATGCCTCCATTGGTGCTGATCCAGTAATTTCCTTTTGCGTCTTCGAGCATTTCATATACTACGTTATTGGCAAGACCGTCTTTCTCGAAGAAGTGTGTGAACTTTCCCGTGTTGATGTTGAATTTGTTGAGACCGCTGTGGGTGCAGATCCAATATATACTATCATTTTGTTGTGTGATGCTGATTACCACTTGGTCACTAAGTCCATTTTCATTCTTGCGATCGTAACGATAGTTTATAAATTTCTGCGTGCTCTTATCGAACATGCTCATACCACCACCCCAGAAGCCGATCCATATATTACCCTTGTTATCTTTGTAGATGCTGTTTATAAAATTTGCACCGAGACTGTTGTCATCGTTACGGTCGGATTGATATTGAACTACTTTGTCTGTCTTCGGATCATAGTGCAGAAGTCCGTTTTCATTGGTGCCGATCCATAGCGTGTTGTCATCGTCCAGCATTAATTCGTTTATCATCATAATTTTACCGAGTGCTGAGTTGTGTGCACCACGATAGAATTTCGCTTTGCCGGTATATTTCTCATAGCGAACCAACCCTGCATTGAACGATGCAAACCAGAATATGCCGTCTTTATATACCGACTTGTAAATGTTGGCGGCTATATTTCCATTGTTGTCGCTAACGGTTATTTGCCGAAATGTTTTTGTTTGAGGATTATATACATTGATGGGCCCGCTCTCAGACCCGATCCATATATTCTTCTCATCGTCTTCGCAGAATGACCATGTCATATTTTGCGAAAGACTTCTGAGTTCACCCTGTTCATTTTGATATAGTCTGAAAACATTTTTATGCGGATCATAAAGATCGAGCCCGTTTCCGGAAATCCAAAGTATACCCGTTCTGTCTTCCAGCAAAGCATATACTGCATTACTGCTGATGCCAAACGGGTTGGCAGGATTATGCTGATAATGACGAAATTTTTTTGCTTGATTGTCGTAAAAGTATAAACCATTGTTTGTGCCGATCCAGATGTTGCCGAGGTGATCGCAGATGATTTTGTTTACATCATTCTGCGCAAAATCCGGAACTGTAATAAAACGATTCTGCGACCGATCGTATATAATAACACCGGCTTCATAACTGCCGATCCACAAATTACCCTGCTTGTCTTCCGCTATGGATGTAATACGATTGCCGCCTTCAAAACCATATTCGCGCTGTGCGTTGAAGCGTTGAAAGCGTATTCCTTTTTCATCTTCAATAACGCGGTTTAGACCACCGTTCCAGGTGCCAACCCAAATGGTACCGCGACTATCGCAGAACAACGTGCGCACAGCATTATCACTGATCGATTGCTGGTTGTCAGGATCATTCTTGAAACTTGTAAAGGTGTTGGTGTCTTCGTGGTATAAATTAAGACCGCTGCCCCATGATGAGATCCACAGTCTACCCTTGTTATCTTTTAATATATAATTTGGCCTGTTGCCACTAATAGATGTTGAGTCGTGAAGTTTATGATAGTACTGAACAAACCGATTCTCTTTGCGGATATATTTACAAAGGCCTTGAAATGTACCGGCCCAGATATTCCCTTCATTGTCTTCTTGTACTGTCCACACCCAGTTGTGTGTGAGTGTGGTACTATCGAACGGATCATTCTTGAAAACTTTAAATTCATTTCCGTCAAAGCGATTCAGTCCGTCCTGTGTGCCGATCCAGATATACCCGAAGCTGTCCTGAAAAATGCTATAGGCCTGCGATTGTGAGAGGCCATCTTTAATTGTGTAATGATCAAATCGAAAGGGTGAAGTCTGCGCATGCGCATGTTGTACAAGCAGCAGAACCAATACGAAACAGAAGGCCAGGTCTTTTCTCACAGAGGTATACAATATCCCGATAGCGAAAATACAATACAGAAATCACTAAATGAATCTTCTGAGAATAGAATTTACCTGCGCCAGGTAATCGGCTCCAAAAAGATTTACGTGCACGAGCAACGGGTATAGCTTGTAAAGCTGAAGGCGATCGTCAACACCCGGGGACAATGGATAGGCTTCGTGGTAGGCGTGGAGAAATTCAGGATTAAAGCCACCAAACAATTGTGTCATGGCAATATCCATTTCGCGGTGACCAAAGTATATCGCAGGATCGATGAGACCCGGTGCGCCTTGCTGATTTACCATGACATTGCCGCTCCAAAGATCGCCATGCAGCAGTGCAGGTTTTTCGGTGATGAGTAAGTCTGGAAGTTTTTTATACAGTGTCTCAAAATTTCGGAGCAGTAATCTGTCAGCAAGTGCCGAACGTTCTGCTAGCCGGAGTTGTGCTTCCAGACGATTGTGAATAAAGAAATCGATCCATGAATTATGAAATGTATTCTGCTGTGGAAGTGAACCGATATAGTTATCATATTCCAGTCCGAAAAAAGTTGCTGTGGTTTGGTGAAGTGCTGCAAGCTGCACACCGAAGTCGCGCCAATAGTGTTGTGTGCGATACGAAGCGTTAATGAATTCAAGCACCAGGAATTGATGGGATCCCGCTTCACCTGTGCCGATCACTTCCGGTATATACATACTTTTACTTTGAGCCAGCAGCGTTAAGCCTTTCGCTTCCGCTTTAAACATCGCTGGAAATCTGGCAGCATCATTCCACTTCAAAAAATACCTGCCGTGCGATGTAATAAGTCTGCCTCCGTTGTTTATGCAGCCACCGCCCGTAAACGAAAAATCTTCTAACGTAATGGTGTTATTTATTCTTTGTTTCAGCAACTCCAATACACCTTGTTGTATAGCTTGCGGAATGTGCATCTGAAAAAATTATTCTAACGTCCAGCCGGTTTTAATGCCACCAAAATAGTTGATGCCTGGAGCAGCGTTATAGTAGCGTCCGCCTATAGCATTGAGATCGTTCCCCAGACTATATTTCTCGTCAAGCGCATTGTCTACACCTCCAAAAACATCCAGTGAAAAGTTTTTCCATGCTTTGCGGAAGCCTGCACGACCTGCCAGCAATGAATAGCTATCAGCATACTCGGTGTTTGCATCGTTCAGCGGAATGCGATCGGTATAGGTATAATTAACGTTTATATAAAACCCGAATGCCAACATAGCGTCTACGCCTGCTACACCAATGTTGCGCGCTACACCGGTAAGATCGTTGCCATCAAAACTGACACCGTCTTTTTCATAGTTATTAAATGTATAGTCGTTGAAAGTATAGCTTGTCCAGATTCTGAAATTGGAAAGGAATGACTGTGGTGATAGACTTGGCGACCATGCGAGTTGAACTTCAGCACCACGCTGACGTGTTTCTCCGCTGTTTACAAAGTACTCTCCGGAATCTTCAAGCCTGCGAACTACGATTGTTTCATCGAGGTTGAAGTTATATACTACTACATCGTAGGAAAATGTTTTACTCAACGCTGTGCCGCGTATACCTAACTCGATGTTATTACCACGCTCGGGTTTGAGATTTTGATCAAAGTATCCGGCCGAAGGATATAGCTCCTGTACGGTAGGAGGTGAGTAACCCTGGCTATAGCTCGCGTGAATAGACAGATCAGAGTTTATTTTTTTGAGCAACGCAACGCGTGGAGAAAATACAAGATCGAAATTCCGGTCTGCTTCAAAGGCAGGTGTATCAGACAAGCGTATAAAGTCTACATCCAGTTTATTTATACTGGCACCAACCGTTACAAAGAAGTCAAGCGGAAGAAATAATTCAGCCTGTGCAAAAGCAAAATAAGTATTGATGGAGATTTCGTCATCGGTTTGCAGTGCACCAATCTGACCTGCACTGTTTGAGTATACTTTTACAGGCGAAAAACTACGTTGATATTCACCACCGAAATTTACTTTACCTTTTGTAAAATCGTATTGTGTATTGGTTCTTCCTCCGAACCCTTGCTCGGCTCTACGCTCGTAATTACGAATCGTAGGGTTATCAAACTGGGTAACACTGCCATATACTCCTGTACGGTTAGACCATTGGTTGTTCCAGCGATAATTATAGCTTAGGCCTGAGTAAAATGTTTTGTTATAGATTGTGGCGTGCTGCTCTACCGCTCCGGGTCCTGCAGCACCCGATGGTCGTGCCTGCCGCGGATCTTCTTCAAACTGCTGACGGGTAAGTGCACCGGGGGTTTGATAGAAAAGATCAGAGTATAGTATGCTTGTTGATAATGTACCTTTTTCATTTACTGTAAAGTCGCCTTGCGCCTGTATAACATCGCGTGCCATTTTAGTTTGCTCACGATAGCCATCCGATTCCTGGTGCGCATAGCCTACCCGTATACTTGTGTTTTCATCGTGAAGATTAGCCTGAACATCGTATCGTAATAAACCATAGCTGCCAACAGTAGCCCCTATAGATGCACCACTTTTGGCAGGTGTGTTCTTTAGCATCAATACACCGCCGGTGCCGGCACCGTATAGACTTGTACCCGGCCCCTTTACTACTTCAGCTTGTTGAAAGGAACTTTGATCAAACAGGTTAATATAAGTATTGCCGCCTGCATCGGTAAAGGGTAACCCGTTCCAATATACTTTTACATTTCGTACACCGAATGGTGAGCGTAATGAACTTCCGCGTATAGCGAGCCGGTAACTTCCGGGCGAGCGTTCTTCCATGCGTACACCTGGCACGGTATTAATGGCTGGAAGTATGGATGTAGTATTGAATCGCTGTATATCTTTTTCATTAACAAGACCAATGGAAGCCGGTATTTCAGACAGGGCACGATCGTATTGATATGCTTCTATAATTACTTCGGAGAGTACTTTGGTAGAGTCTGCTAACCGACTTTCCTGTTGAGCTACAGCGGAAAAAGCCGATGCTATACCGATAATAAGAATTAAACCTCGTATCATTGCATGTGGGGAAGGCTGAAATATAACAGAATCCTCCACTCATCAAAGAAAATAGAACCAAAAGGTTCATTATTGGGTTATATTAGCAAACTACAACAATCAAATCATGGGAAGACCTCCAGTATTACCGAAGAAGAAAAAAGACGGGTTTTGGCTTGAAATACGCAATAAGGGTGCAAAATCAGGTGGTACAATTCTTATCCGCGACACATATGAGGCAATGATGCAGGCTGCCAGACAATATGAGATCACCAAAGATGTGATCATTTTAGGTGAGCACCGTAACGGCAAAAAAGTAGAAGAAGCCTCTCGCAAGAGAAAAAGTACTGCTGAAGCTGAATAAGACTGCAATCGTAGCCGGAAGTTTATCACTGAAAACTACGAAGTAAATTTTGTCAGAATTTCGTCTACGGATTTAACTGGTTTAAAGAACTCAAGAAGTCGAAGCATAACTCTGTCCACCAATGTATCAGGACATGACGCTCCGCTTGTTAATATAATCTTGACTACATTTTTATCAGGCAGGAAGGAGTGCGTCACAACGTTTTGTTTCTGGTGATAATTGAAGTGATGAATCTCCTGACTCGATTTTATTTCTCGCTCAGAATTAATAAAGTAGGTGGGGAATTTACGTTCGCACAGCTCAACAATATGAGATGTGTTTGAACTGTTATACCCGCCTACTACTATAGCCAGATCAGCATCTGTTTCCAGTAGCTGGTACGTTGCATCCTGGTTATCGTTGGTTGCATAGCATAGTGTATCGCGTGTATCAGCGAAGTGCTCCTTCAAATTTTCCGCGCCAAACTGCTGTATCATTAACTGCCGGAAATAATCTGCTATAGCCTGTGTTTCGGTAGCCAGCATCGTGGTTTGATTTACCACACCAACGCGTTTCAGATCC
>DJFR01000248.1 GCA_002432545.1 Flammeovirgaceae bacterium UBA5867
ACGGCTGTTGGCTACTGGCTGCTGAAAGATTGGGTGAGGTAGCATTTTGTGCTAGCTATATGTAGCTGCGAGGTGTGGGTTGCTAGATAAATACTGTCGTATCTATTAATATTATCTGTTAATTTACATCTACTAGCCGCTCGAGGCTAGAAGCCAGCAGCTGAGAACATACAACCACCACTACTAATATCATCTGTTAATTTACAAACATCTACTAGCAGCTAGAAGCCAGAAGCTAGCACCTATTTTTAACTTCCGCGGGCGTTTGCCCTGTCTGGCTCTTATAGTAGCGGGCGAAGTACGAAGGGTCATCATAACCCAGGCGGTAGGCAATTTCACTTATACTTTTGTGGGAGTGTTTGAGACACATGGTGGCTTGTTTGATGAGCTGGTCTTTGATGAGTTGCCCTGCGGATTTACCGGTGAGTGATTTGATCGTGTCATTCAGATGATTTTGAGATACGCCTAGTTCTTCGGCATAGTCTGCTATCTTTTTTAGTTTGATAGCGTTGCCTTTGTTTATTGTTTTGAAGTCACGCATATATAGCGCTGTAAATGATTTTAGCAGGCGTATAGACGAACGGTTGGATTCTGTTGGTAAAGCTGTCTGTGATTGGTGTTGCGCGTATGCTTTATTGAGAATAGCGTGCAGATGTCCGCGGAGAATGTTATCGGAAAACTGATTGCGCTGTTTGAATTCAGTGTGCATCATTTCAAACAATGTGAGGTAATACTTAGTTTGCTCATCGGTTAAATGAAGCACAGCATTTCCATCGATCTGGAAGAAAGGTAATTCGTGCAAAAAGTTTTTATTCTCACGACCGAGGTTGAAAAAGTCATCGGAGAAAGAACAGTAGTAACCGCGTTGTTCATCGCCTTCTGCTTTCCATGCACTGATCATATCCGGACTCACAAAACACAACATATTCTTGCGGATATAGTGCTCTTGCAGTCCGAACGTCTGGAGCCCCTCGCCTTCTGTTACCAGAAATACCATATAGAAATCCAGGCGATGTACATCGATCGCGCTTTTGCTGTTGCATCGCTGGTGAATATCGAAGTACGCTGTGCTGTGTTTATGAATTACCGGAACCTGTTTTCCGGGCGCTTCATCAAAGTATACTTTACCAAACGATTCGCTTCGGTGAATGGGAATATTCTGATTCTTGCTCATAAACTTGCAGTTATACGTACGAGTATCAACCGCACAAGATATCAGAAGATTCCCCAATAAAAGACATTCGGAAACAAACTATTTCGCAACACTCACCTTCCACACAATGTTACTGGTATCATCGGTAAGCAGCAGCGATCCATCCGGTGTTACCACTACGCACACGGGCCGACCGTGTACTTTTTCTTTATCCAGGTCGGCCACAAAGCCGGTAAGAAAATCTTCGTCTTTACCAGTAGGCTTACCGTTGTCATCGAACGGAACAAAAACTACTTTGTACCCCGAAAGGACAGATCGATTCCATGAACCATGCTGCGCTATAAACGCACCGCGGTGGTATTTCTCCGGGAAAGCTTTCTTATCATAAAATACAAGACCCAGTGAAGCTGTGTGCGCTCCTACATCAACATCCGGTTTTATATAGTTATCGAGTACACCGGGCTTTGGTTCTTTTACCCGCTCATCGGTACGGCCGTGGTATATCCAGGGCCATCCGTAGAAACCATCTTCTTTAACGCTCGTGAGATAATCCGGTACAAGATCATCGCCAAGTCCATCGCGTTCATTTACTACTGTCCAAAGTGTATTGGTACCCGGTGCCCAATCCATTCCTACCGGGTTACGTAATCCACCCGCGTATACCCGTAAGCCCGAGCCATCCGGGTTCATCTCCAGTATATCGGCCCGCAGATACTCACTCTTTATACCTTTGTCTGCTATATTTGTTCCGGAACCAACCGCTATATATAGCTTCTTGCCATCTTTACTCGCAATGATGTTCCGTGTCCAATGCTGATTGATCTTACCGGCCGGGAGATCAACAATCTTCTGACCTTTATCTGTGATTGAAAGTTGTCCGGGCTTATAGGGATAACGCCACACGGCATCAGTATTGGCTACATAGAACCAATCCCCCAGCACCAGCATACCAAACGGCTGATTGAGTTTTGTCAGGAATGCCTGACGTGTATCCGGTTTTCCATCACCGTTTGTATCACGAAGTATCGTAATGCGATCAGCACTCTTGCGCATGTTCTTGGATTTAGATGCGCCTATGATCCAGCCTCCGATTCGCATCAGCAGTGAATAATTGGAATTACTTTCCGCTACGAGTATATCGCCATTGGGAGTTATATATAGCCAACGNNTTGGGCGTCTGACCTTCACCCCACCCTTTCACGTTACTAAAGTTCATGGAGGATTTAGTAGCATGCGGTGGAGGAAGATTGTCAGACAGCTCTTTGTTGTTTGCTTGTGAAAAACTTTCAAAAGAAAGCAGTGTCACAACGATGGTCCATACGATCGCTCTCATTCTCCGATCATTATCGTTATCACTTCTTAAAGAGTGTAGCACCAAAGGCGATCACAATTACAAAGCCTATAATAAAGATGAAGAACAATACCTTGGCTATAGATGCAGCACCTTCTGCAATTCCGCCAAATCCAAATATTGCCGCTATAATGGCAATGATAAAAAAGATTGCAGCCCAGCGTAACATAGTTGAAATCGTTTAAAGGTTGACAAATTTATTTATACCTATACGTTTTAAAATGTTATGCCTGTAGCGGTATGAACGCCTGAAATAAACAGATCCGGTTGATGAGCAAATTGCTCTACATAAATCAGGATGACCGCTTTTCGGTGAGATACTTCCAATACCGCGTTGGTACATGCCGAATATGCAGCTTGCGGTTGTTGCGTGCCTGAATATTTATAGTCTGAAAGTAATTTTTCCAGAGCGATTGGTATACCACCTCTTCTTCATGACACATCGATGTTGGCAAAAACTCGTGATACGCCTCAGCCTCCCATTCCATCCGAACTTCCTGTACCGTAAACGTATCTTTGTTATAATGTATACCATAGTTACGCCTGTTGTCATAGATAAGCCAATGCTGGTCGGCATAACGTTCCTGGAAATGTGAGATGATCAACGGCAGCACATTGAAGTCCGGTTCAATCGAAGATACATACAGGTCGTCAGCAGTTCGCTGAAACCGGATGAACGCTTCCATGCGATGCTTCTCGCGGTATACTTTATGCGCAATCTGCTCGACAGCCAGAACCGATTTATTGCTATAGTCTTTCTCAACGGAATGTTTACTGTCAAAAACATGCTGTATAAATGTAACCAGTATACCTTCCATCTCCGGAAGCTCTGACAAAAAACATTTATATACTTCGTTGCGTTTGGTTACCGAGAGTTTTTGTTTGAGTCCGTTCCAGACACGTTCCGCTTTTTTCTGATCGGCTACAATTTCCAAACTAGCCGTGGTTAATTCCGGTTGATAATGTGTTTTCCGAACCAGACGCGCATCTGCAATTTTCCGCTCGTATCGTTCAAATATAGCGGTAAGCAGTCCTTCAAAGCTTCCATCGTATACCAGTTGCGTCATTCAGAAAATCGATAGCTGTGATGTTAGCGTGGCCGAATATTTACTTTGCTGCAGGATCTGTTGCCGCAGGACCGTCTCGCTTATGTCGCGTGGACGTTCTTTACTATTACACACTATAAAATATTTCGCACGACTTACAGCAATGCCGATTTGTCGCAATTGATCCCAGTCCAGCTTGCTATATTTTCTGGCCTGCACAATGCGCAAGGCTGATTGTACACCTATACCGGGTACACGTAAAATCATTTCGTACTCGGCACGATTTATATCTACCGGAAACTGGTGCAGGTTGCGCAATGCCCAGCTCAGTTTCGGATCTATATCCAGATCAAGCTGAGGATGCCTCGGATCTACAATTTCAGGAAGTGAAAATTTATAGAAGCGCATTAACCAGTCAGCCTGATATAGTCGGTTCTCGCGAATCATCGGAACCGGTGTACCAAGTTGAGGCAAGCGACTGTCATTGGACACCGGCACGTAACCCGAATAATATACCCTGCGAAGTTTATACTTTTTATAGAGTGCATCGGCAATGGTCATTACCTGCAAATCATTTTCCGGACTTGCTCCTACTACCATCTGTGTACTCTGACCAGCCGGGGCAAATGAAGGCGTACTTTTGATGATCTTCTTTTCATCTGCATACGCTTCGATGCCACTGCTGAGATACGACATTGGCCGAATGATGTCCGTTTTATTTTTCTCGGGTGCCAATGCCTTTAAACTGGTTTCAGATGGCAGTTCTATATTAACACTCAGGCGATCGGCATATAGCGCTGCCTGCTTTACAAGGTCTTCACTACAACCAGGAATGGTTTTAAGATGTATATATCCGTTGAAGCGATGTTCGGTACGCAAGGTCTTGGCTACGCGCACAAGTCGCTCCATGGTATAGTCTGAATTTTTAAATATACCGGAACTCAAGAAAAGCCCTTCGATATAATTTCTCCTGTAAAAATTTATAGTTAGCTCTACGGCTTCGTTCACGGTAAAGCCAACACGCTTCACATCGTTACTTCTTCGCGATACACAGTAGGCACAATCGTAAATACAGTAATTGGTAAGTAAAATTTTCAGCAGCGAAACGCAGCGACCATCTTCTGTATAACTGTGACAGATGCCGGCACCGGTTGTATGGCCGAGTCCTTTTGAATCGTTACTGCGCTTGCTGCCACTCGATGAACACGACACATCATATTTTGCTGCATCCGAGAGTATCTGAAGCTTCTCCTGAATTCTATCCCACATACGCATAGCACTTATCGATCAAAACTAATATTTTTAGTTATTTAAATCACTGTCACCTAAAAATATTAGACTAAAAAATTATTAAAAAATCTTAACTAATTTTGAATAAAGGTTTGCGGATATCCATTCTTGATTTATTTTTGCACCCTCATTAGCGCAGAAGGCGTTGAAAAGTGAAAGCCTCCTTAGCTCAGCTGGTAGAGCAACTGACTTGTAATCAGTAGGTCGTTGGTTCGATTCCGACAGGGGGCTCAAAAAAGAAAGCGGTTTAACAGACCGCTTTTTTTATTTATATATTTTTTGGGTTGAAAGATTTTAAAATTGGAAGATTGGAAAATTATGGCTGGTTGCTTTCTGCTCTTTCAATATTGATTAATGTGGCTATATTTCTATTACAAGTAACCTCCTATATTTCAAGGGTATATATATTATAGCTGGATAGGATATAAAACAAAAAATGCTGAAATCACTTTCAGCATTTTTTGTTTCTGTTAAGAAGTAAATTTCTTATGATATTTAAATTGTCTTGAGCAGTTTTAATTGATCTTTTAATTGTTTGAGATGATCGCCTGCTTCTTTGATTTTGTCGTTGAACTCGGCTCGTACGCTTTCTGCATTTTGTGAACGCGAGAAGAACTCAAGGTTGTTTTTCCAGAGTGCAATGTCGTTTTCAACTTTGCTGATCTTTTTGCGGATGGCCTGTTCTTTCTGGTATATTTTGCGCTCTGCCATCGGATCATTTTTCAGATCGCTCAACTGGTTCTCCAGTAAAAGCTTGCTCTTATCGTCTTCGCTGAAGCCCTGGATGTGGCTTACAAACTTATCCACTGCTTCATGATAGCGATTACGAATTGTGCTTATATCCTTGCGCGGTACAAAACCAATGGCATTGAATTTATCCTGCAAGTCTTTGAGTACTTCGGGAGCNNTTTTCGGCCTGCTCATTTTCAATCTTGCCGTGCTGTGTACGTCTTTGATCAAAGAAGAAATCACATGCATCTTTGAATTCCTTAAAAACTTTTTCGCGGAATTTTTCAGGCACAGGCCCGATCTCTTTCCAGCGCTGCTGAAGTACTTTCAACTCGTTGGAGGTTTTCTCCCAGTCGTGACTTTCTTTCAGTGCGTATGCTTTCTCTACGAGTTCATTCTTTAACTGCAGGTTCTTCTCACGCTCTTCATCAAGTTTTTTGAAGAATGCATTTTTGTTGTTGAAGAACGCCTTGAATGCTCCCCAGAATTTTTTGTTAACTTCTTTTGCTTTGGCGCGTGGCAATCCTCCGATTATCTCCCAGCGCTTTTGTATCTCGAGTATATCTTTTGTCTTCTGGTTCCATTCTTTAATGCGATCCGAATCAAATGTTGAATACTCCTGCACATCATCGCTAAGCTTGGCTTTCAGATCGAGATTACCGTGTAACTCCTGTTGAAGTTTCTGTAGGTACTGATCGCGCTTTGCATATACAGCATCGGATGCTGCCTTGAAGCGTTGCCATACTACTTCCTTATCATCTTTCGGTACAGGACCAACGTGTTTGAATTCATGATGCAGTTCGTTAAGCTCGCGTATAGCGTCTTTGATGATCTCTACATCCGCTAATTTTTCTGCGCGTACACAGAGCTCTACTTTCGCTTCGAGATTTCGCTTGCGATCAAGCTCCTTCAGCTCAAAATATATACTTTGATTATCGTAGAAGCGATCTACCAGCGCATGGTAATTAGCCCATAATGTTTTTGCATGTGCACTTGGAACCGGGCCTATACCTTTCCATTCTTTCTGCAGTTCTTTGAATTGTTCGAACTGTGCGTCTGAATTCTGAGAGTCTGCTAACTCACGGATCTTCTCGAGGAGATCCTGCTTTCTGCGGAGATTATCATTCTTGCGTTCTTCCAGTTGGCGCAGGTGATTTGTTCTGCGATCGCGAATGAGTTTCAGGTTTGCATCGAAGACTAAATCTGATTCATCGCCTTTATATTCGAAATCTTCTTCTATACCACCGGCTGCTATAAACTTGATAAGCGCTTCAGCTTTTTCCTTCTCACGCATGTCATCGTACAAAGGCTTTACTTCGCGAAGTATATTATCAACACGTTTAAAGTTATCTTCCTTGGCAAGATCCTTTACCAGGTTAGCGAGTTCGGTTTTGGAGAAGTGGCTATAGTCTACATGCTCTTCTTCCAGTACCTCATCCGTTGTGGCATCGTGATGATCTGCTAAATCTATTTCAGAGTGTAACGTAGCGCCATGGCCATCGGCTAACCCGGCTTCCTGTACATTTTCCTCTCTTTTATCTCTTTCCATTTCCATGGTCAATAAACGTTCTATGATAACGCCCTTAGCGTAAATTTAAACTAAAAATGCCTAATTCATACGAGGATCAACAGGGTAGTTGGAATATATCGAAAAACGCCCCCCCATACTATCCAATGCTTTCTTCCATATCATGGCAGGCTCCATATCAAAAAGCAACTCATCGGTAGCGAAATCACATACAATCCACGACTCCTCTTCCAGTTCAGCTTCCAATTGTCCGGGGCCCCAGCCACTGTATCCGAGATAAAACCGAATATCTTTTGATTCGATGATACCCATATCAATCTGCGATATGAGCCCTTCAAAATCTCCGCCCCAGTATACTTCATGTGCTACCTTAACGGCTCCTTCAAGCGTTGTATTGCGATGAAGAAAATGTAATGTGTCCTGTTGCACCGGTCCACCTACATAAACGATGTCTTCGAGTTTTTTGATATCCTCCATCACTTCATTTACCTTGAGTATAGAAGGTTTATTTACTACGAAGCCAAATGAGCCTTCTTCATTATGCTCGCATAATAGTACTACCGTGCGCTCAAAATTCGGATCAGGAAGAAAAGGCTCTGAGATAAGCAACCTTCCTTTCTCTGGTTTAAGTTGATTTTTATATCTGAAAAACTCCATTCTTTAATGCTTGCCTGATACTAAATTTTATCTCTTTGATACTATGAATAAAATACTTCAGTCTCACCTGTGCAAATTTTATTTCCGATCATCTATAGGTTTACTTATAATTATCTTTAAATCGATTGATAAAAAGGCGGGAAAGTTTTTTCGCTGCGCCTGTTTCTTTCGCGTCTTTAAAAATTAATTTTGGCCAGAGGGAGGTAGGATATCATGTTTGCACACTGATAAACGTCAGTGGCTGAAATACTCCGGTAATATAAACTTACAATTCAATTTTAGAAAAGAAATGCTTGCCATTGCAGATTTACGTCAGGAATATTCCAAGGCTTCACTCGATGTTACGAGTGTACAACGCGACCCGGTAAAACAATTTGAGAAGTGGTTTACAGAAGCTGTGCAGGCGCAGGTGCCTGAACCGAATGCTATGAACCTGGCCACCGTCAGTGCCACGGGTACCCCTGCCAGCCGTATAGTTTTATTGAAAGGTATTGAGAACGGCAAGTTTGTGTTCTATACGAATTACCAAAGCTCGAAGGGAAAAGAGCTGGAGAAAACACCAGCGTGCGCGTTAACATTTTTCTGGCCAGAATTAGAGCGACAAATACGTATAGAAGGAACTGCATCTCGCATTGATACAAAACGTTCGGAGGAATATTTTCAGAGTCGCCCGCGTGGATCGCAGATCGGAGCATGGTCATCACCACAGAGTGCTGTCATCGAGAGCCGCTCGCTGCTGGAGGAGCGCGTGAAGCAGATCGAAAAAAAATTTGAAGGCCAGGAAGTTTTACCGAAGCCGCATCAATGGGGAGGTTTTGAGGTTGATCCTATACAAATCGAATTCTGGCAAGGCAGACCCAGCCGGTTACACGATCGAATTCAATTCACCAAAGTAGATGGTGTCTGGAAGATATACCGTCTTGCTCCCTGAGTATAGGGATTCGCCTTGCGCACAATATAAAGTAAATCTATACTTTGATAACTATATCAAGTCCAAGAGATTATCTACACCGGGATAACGTCTCGTTGTAAATCCTTCCCCGTGTGGTACACCCAGCGCATGACCAAATTCAAGCGCACGTGATTCTACCATCCTCAGAAAGGCGGGGTTTGATATATAGGTTGCAGGTTCTGTACTGTTGGGATCGAAGAATTGTGTTTTGAATGCTTTGATCGCTTCGATCTTCGTGTCCCAATAGCCCGATATATCTACAATGAAATCGGGCTCGATGAGTAGGCTTTGTATATAGTGATATACTACTTTCGGTCTCCAGGGTGCCTGCTTGTTACCTTGCTCATCGGTTGTCTCGATCTTGGCAAGCCCGGAAAGAAAGCAGGCATCATAACCGAGTGATGCTCCTTTACCGTGATCTATATGCCGGTCATACACAGCATTACACAACACTATATCAGGTCTATATTTACGCACGGCCTGAACAACTTTTAGCTGATGCTCGGGGTCGTTCTGAAAAAATCCATCTTTCAATCCCAGGTTATCGCGTACTTCAACGCCCAGTATTTTTGCTGCGTTAGCCGCTTCTACTGCGCGTGTCTCCGGAGTGCCGCGAGTTCCAAGCTCGCCTCGTGTGAAGTCTACCAATCCGACTTTGTGTCCCATGGCAACATGCTTCGCGATGGTTCCGCCACAACCCAGCTCCGCGTCATCCGGGTGCGCAGAAAGTACAAGTATATCTAATTTCATAGGTGGAATTGATGCGTGAATATAAAATGAAAACGACTACAGATTGATAACCTTACCATCTGTAGTCGTTACTAAAAATCAAAAGTATATACTGTTATGCAGTTTGTAACTCTTTCGCGACAAGAAACTTCTCGGCATCCAGTGCTCCCATACAACCTGTGCCTGCTGCTGTTATGGCCTGGCGGTATACTTTGTCTGCTGCATCGCCAACAGCAAATACACCTTCTATATTTGTCTTGGTTGAGCCAGCCTGTACTTTGATATACCCGGTCTCATCCATCTCGATATAGTCTTTAAAGATGTCGGTGTTAGGTTTGTGACCTATCGCGAGGAAAAATCCCTGCAAGGTAATTACCTTCTTCTCACCAGTCTTGTTGTTAACAAGACGTACACCTGTTACACCGCTATCATCACCGATGATCTCTTCTGTTTCGGTATTCCAGTGTACTTCAATGTTTGGAGTATTGATCACACGGTTCTGCATGATCTTGGAAGCACGCATTTCATCACGCCTTACGATCAAGTGTACTTTCGTACAAAGCTTCGACAAGTAAGTGGCTTCTTCAGCAGCTGAGTCGCCAGCTCCGACAACCGCTACTTCTTTACCACGATAGAAATATCCATCGCATACTGCGCATGCAGAAACACCTCTGTTATAGAACTTCTCTTCAGAAGGAAGTCCGAGATACTTTGCTGTTGCTCCTGTTGAAATAATGACTGACTCTGCAATGACTTCTTCTTTTTCATCTATTGTTACCTTGTGCGGGTAACCTGAAAAATCTACCGCTGTAACCACTCCGTAGTGGATCTTGGTACCAAATCGTTCGGCTTGTTTCTGAAGGTCCAACATCATTTGCGGACCATTTATACCCTCCGGATAACCGGGAAAATTCTCAACATCGTTCGTAGTGGTAAGCTGACCTCCGGGTTGACCTCCGGTGTATAACACTGGTTTTAAACCCGCACGCGCTGCATAGATCGCAGCAGTATATCCGGCAGGGCCGGAGCCGATGATGAGGACTTTCACTTCTTCTTTTGCCATAAATACTATTTTGATAGGGTAACAAAATAAAAGGTCTCGGAATTCGAGACCCTTAAAATATTTTAAAAATATTGATTTTTAACCGAGGTAAGGTTTTAAAGCTTTACTTCTTGAGGTGTGGCGGAGACGTCTGATAGCCTTCTCCTTGATTTGACGAACGCGTTCGCGTGTCAGGTTGAACTTCTCCCCGATCTCTTCGAGTGTCATGGAGTGTTCACCGTTCAAACCAAAATAAAGTGTTATAACATCTGCTTCGCGTTGTGTCAGCGTAGAAAGCGCGCGTTGCACCTCTCTTCTCAGCGAGTCATTCATCAGACCTGAGTCCGGGGTTTCTTCGCTGTCGTTTTCCAATACATCCAGCAAGCTGTTCTCTTCACCCTGCACGAATGGAGCATCCATTGAAACGTGACGACCTGAGATCTTCATGGTGTCTACAACTTCAGCTGTTGTTACATCGAGCACTTCGGCAAGTTCTTCCGGAGAAGGCTCGCGTTCATATTTCTGTTCGAGTTCAGAGAATGTCTTGGAAATTTTATTCAACGATCCAACGCGGTTCAATGGCAAGCGAACGATACGGGATTGTTCTGCCAATGCCTGCAGGATGGATTGACGAATCCACCATACAGCATACGATATAAATTTGAAACCGCGGGTTTCATCGAAACGCTGAGCAGCTTTAATCAAACCGAGGTTGCCTTCATTGATCAAATCGCCTAACGAAAGTCCTTGATTCTGATATTGTTTTGCTACTGATACAACGAAACGCAGGTTAGCTTTGGTAAGTTTTTCTAAGGCTATCTGATCACCTTCTTTGATACGCTTTGCCAACTCCACTTCTTCATCTGGCGTAAGGAGGTCAACCTTACCAATCTCCTGAAGATATTTATCCAGTGACTGGCTCTCGCGGTTGGTAATTTGTTTACTGATCTTAAGCTGTCTCATGTTCCGTTCGTGCTCTGTTTACGTTCGTTTAGTTAACAATATACTGTTAAAAGTTAGTTCCTGTCAATGACAGGTGTACGATTATTCGGCTGCAGTTGTTTCCTTGCGGGGAGGTCTTGGCAGCAATACTTTTCTGGATAGACGAAACTTACCTGTTTTCTTGTCTACTTCGATCAGTTTTACTTTTACTTCCTCGCCTACTTCCAGCACGCCTTCCATCGTTTCAAGGCGTTCCCATTTGATCTCAGAGATGTGGAGCAAGCCGTCTTTACCTGGCATAAACTCTACAAACGCTCCAAATGGCATGATGGATTTTACCTTACCATCATAAACCTCTCCTACTTCAGGAAC
>DJFR01000119.1 GCA_002432545.1 Flammeovirgaceae bacterium UBA5867
CTGATTGAGACACGCCTTCGCTACAGCGACCTGCGCATGAACGAAATTGCCTACGAGTTTGGATTTACGGATGAAAGCCACCTGACGCGCACGTTCAAGAAACATAAAGGCGTAAGTCCTTCCGAATTCCGAAAGCACGTCAACAGTAAAAAAAGAAACTCCGTTGCAGCATGAGAACCGTTTTCAACACTCAGTTCGGTAAATTTGGTCTGTGGAATCATTAATTTGCATTGCACCAGATGAAATGGATTACCCGCGAACGTCCCAAGATTGACCGTATAGCCTGTCCGTGGCTTATTAAACGTTTTATTGATCACGATGCCGAGATCATCTACGTTCCCTACGAGCATGTAAAGGCAAAAGCTGAAGAACTTGATGCTATACCGTTTGATATACCTGATGTTGAGTTCACACACTACGGTGATGAATGCACCTTTGATTATTTTATCCGCAAGTATGATCTGAAAGATGCCGCTCTGCAAACACTGGCTGTTATTGTGCGCGGTGCTGATACCGATCGTCATGATATAGCCAGTCAGTCGTCCGGGCTGTGGGCTATAGCAGCAGGGCTGTCGTATAACATTACAAACGACCAGGAACTTCTGCAACAAGGCTTGATTATATACGATGCACTTTATACTTGGGCCAAACACCTGCAACACGAAAAGCATACACAAAATCCGATCGAAAATTTACTGCTCGATGTATACCAGCGATTCCTTCAGCAAAAATCATCATCCCGTAAAATTCCTTCGTGGGCTAAAGAGCTAAAGGAAATTATACAGGATCAGATCGACACTAACCTAAGTCTCAATCTGAAGGAACTGTCTCAAAGTCTCAATGTACATCCGGCTTATTTGTCGCGCGAGTTCTCGAAATACTTTGATGATCTTTCGTTCGGAGACTATATCCGGAAGTTAAGAATTGAAAAAGCGATGCAACTGTTGGAAGATCCGAAATACTCACTCGCAGAGATTGCTTACCTCACAGGCTTTTCAGACCAAAGTCATTTTAATCGCATCTTTAAAAAACACATTGGCAAAAATCCGTCAGAATTCCGTAAAAGTCTTTCAAAAAAGTAAAACGGATACAAATAGTAAATTCTGTTCTATCCTGCTCTGTAAAGACTCAGTAGCATTGCTCTACCATAAGCCCCTTTACAAAGTATGATCCGTTCGAGCACTCCCTTTTTACTGATTGCATTGTTCATCAACACATCGCTATGTTTTTCTCAAACTGTTGAGAAGCATGTACACGAACGAGAGCAATTGTGGGTGGGCTATTTCAACCAGACACGACTCACGAACAAGTTCGGTATATGGTTCGACATTCATTATCGGCAAACCGATAACTTTATCGACCGGCCATTTCAATTTATGGTTCGTCCTGCGCTAACGTATTTCATTCGCGACAACCTTCGGGTACAGGCGGGCTATGCTTTTGTAGAGCACTTCCCTGCTAAAGGAAAAGATACTACACGGCCGGAGCATCGCGCATGGCAGCAGATCTGGTGGAACCAGAAATATAGCGGTCTTACAACCCTTCAATGGCTTCGGCTCGAAGAACGGTTCAATCGTAAAGTAGCAGATGATGTTTTGCTGGATGACTATAATTTTAACTACAGGCTTCGCTATAACATGTCGTTCTTTATTCCGCTTAAAGGAAAAGAAATTATACCACGATCGCCTTTTGTAGCCGTGATGAATGAGGTGTTTATAAACTTCGGAGGTAAGATCGTTTACAATACATTTGATCAGAACCGTTTCTTCGCGGGTGTAGGCTATCAATTTACGTCACATCTCAATGCCCAGCTTGGTTACATGAATATATACCAGCAGGAGGCAAGTGGAAATAATTTTATATCTACACATGCTATCCGGTTTTTTGTTTTTCATTCGCTTGATCTCCGGACAAAAAGTAAAGAATGACATTAACCTATTATAGATCATGTTTCCTGCATCCTATACATTAAAAGATCTTGTCGTTTATTTTTTAAAACTTGGTACATGGGGCTTTGGCGGTCCGGTGGCACTTGTCGGGTACATGCACCGCGATCTTGTCGAAAATAAAAAGTGGATTGCAGAAGAAGATTATAAAGAAGGATTGGCTCTTTCACAACTTGCGCCTGGTCCGCTCGCAGCACAGCTGGCTATATATATCGGATATATACATTATCGCATTTTGGGCGCCACGCTGGCAGGTATCGCGTTTGTTATACCATCGTTTATAATGGTGCTCGGCATAGGTTATGCGTACGTACAGCTTGGCGGATTGCCGTGGATGCAAGCTATATTTTATGGAGTGGGCGCTGCGGTGATCGGCATCATTACTATCTCAAGCTATAAATTAACGGTCAAAAGCATCGGTAAAGATTACCTGCTTTGGGGAATATTTATCGTACTCGCAGCAACAACGTTTATTACCGAAGAAGAAAACATCTGGTTGATTTTAGGAGCCGGTATAGTTGTATGGTTTACCAAGGCACCACCTGCATTTTCAAGAAACTCTTTACAAGCTATAGCACCTGTACTTGCACAGGCAGCACCAGCCGTTTCCGTCAATACAAAACTCGTGCAGGTTGCCTGGTTCTTTACCAAAGCGGGGGCATTTGTATTTGGCAGTGGTTTGGCTATCGTTCCGTTTCTATACGGGGGTGTAGTTAAAGAATACCAATGGCTGAACGAGCAGCAATTTGTTGACGCTGTTGCTGTAGCAATGATCACACCCGGGCCTGTAGTAATTACCGTTGGCTTCATCGGTTACCTGGTTGCCGGTTTTCCCGGTGCATGTGTAGCGGCAATGGCTACATTTATACCCTGCTACCTGTTTACTATATTACCAGCGCCTTATTTCAAAAAATACGGTAAGCATCCTGCCATTAAAGCTATAGTAGATGGTATTACCGCTGCTGCTATAGGCGCTATAGCCGGAGCTGTATTGGTGCTGGGTAAACGAACATTAACAGACATACCATCCGTTATCATCACAGTAACTACTGCTATTGTGTTGTTCAAATTTAAAAAGATACAAGAACCGCTGATCATTGCAGCAGCAGCATGTGTTGGAATACTCTTAAGAATTGTAATCTTGTAACATGAACCGAAAAGAATTTATGAAGAACGCTGCCATCATGAGTGGGGCATCATTGTTACCGGTCAACAGCGTATTCGCTGCCGGACTACAACAAAGTGGTATGGATCGGCTTACTGATCCGGATGGTAATTTTGCACTGCAGCCGCTGCCGTATAGTGAAACTTTTCTCGAGCCGGCCATGGATCAGGAAACTGTACACCTGCACTATACATTTCACCATGGCGATGCAGTGAAGGCAGCGAATAAAGATCTGCAGATGATTCGCAAAGCACTGGATGAAAACAACGTTGAAACAGTTGATTACTGGACGAAGAAATTATCCTATCATCTTTCTTCGCATATACTGCACACCATTTTCTGGACAAACCTTACCAATCGTAAAAGCGACCCAAAAGGTGCTTTGCTAAAACAGATCGAGAAAGACTTCGGCAGTTTTGACAAATTAAAATTGCTGATTGCCAAAACATCCAAAGGTGTTGATGGAAACGGCTGGGGTATATTGGGATATCATCCGTCAACACAAAAGCTCACCGTGTTGCAATGTGAGAATCATGAAAAACTAACACAATGGGGTGTGGTGCCCGTATTGGTCATTGATGTATGGGAACACTCGTACTATTTAAAGTATAGAAACAGGCGTGCGGAATTTGTGGACAACCTGTTTAGCATTGTAAACTGGGATAACGTTGCGGATCGTTTCAGCATAGCATCAAAAATTTAATTTGCCTCTATAGCTTCCGGATGTATACCACAATTGGATGATACATTCCGGAGGCTCCACCTATAAAATGGATGTGATCACAATCAAAGTAATTTTTGTATTCTTTATTACCCAATACCTTATAAATCCGGTATCGGTAATATCAAATGATTACTTTATTCAACAATTTCGGCATTTAACGGCTATTAACTCTTATATACTTATATACCTGGGTATATATATAATTTATCATTAGCGATCTCAAAACAATAAATAAAGTAAATGGTATATATACTGTAAAACTATTTGGTATATTGTTCGATTACCAAAACCATTTACGTTATGAAAAAACTTTTACTACTGGCAGTCGTATTCCTGACTTCCACATTGGGGTTCTCCCAAAACGCCAAAAATTTCTGGACTAAATCTTCAGAACCTCCTGTTGAAAAACAACTTCCGCAGGGAAGGTCGAAGCCTTCGTCATACCAGATATTTAACCTTGATTTTCCTGGCCTTCAAAATGAAGTAAGCAAAGCTCCGGTGCGGGGAGTGTCTTCAACAAAAGCAGAATTGATTGTAAGTTTCCCTGATCCGAGTGGCAACATCGGTCGCTTTCGCGTAACGGAAGCTTCTGTACTGCACCCTGATCTTGCAGCTAAATATCCGGGTATAAAATCCTATGCAGGCCAAGGTATCGATGATCCTACGGCTACGATTCGGTTCAGTGTATCCAATCAGCGTGGATTTCACGGTATGATCCTTTCAGACAAAGATCACACGTACTATATAGATCCCTATTCGACTGACAAAAAAAGTTACTCGGTATATAGTCGTGAAAGTATAACCGCACGCGAACTGGATTTTCAATGCCATACCGATGAAGGAGTTCATTCTTCCGAATCATCACGAAGTGCAGCTACTGCGAGAACAAATGACAAGCGCCTGAGAAAATACAGACTGGCACTTTCGTGTAATGCCGAGTACGGAAATTTATTTGCAGGATCAACCGGCACCGATGCGCAGAAGAAAGCAAATATACTTGCGCAGATGAACATTACGATGACGCGCGTGAACGGTATATATGAACGCGACCTGGCCATTACGATGGAGATCGTTCCCAACAACAATCTCATTATATATTATGGAAGTACATCGGCAGATCCATGGTCAGGGGAGTATAATACCAAAACACAGCAGGTTATTGATGGTGCCATCGGCAATGCTAATTATGATATAGGCCATAACTTTAACACGTCTGGCGGTGGTAATGCGGGTTGCATTGGTTGCGTGTGTACTACCGGCAGTAAAGGAAGCGGTTACACAGGAAGTTCCAATCCTACCGGTGATGCATTTGATATAGACTATGTTGCCCACGAAATGGGACACCAGTTCGGTGGATATCATACACAAAGTAATTCATCATGTCGCAGCGGCAGCGGAACTACAGAAGTAGAACCCGGCAGCGGAAGTACAATTATGGGTTATGCCGGTATATGTGCCGCCAACGTGCAAAGTAACAGCGATGCTTATTTTCACTATGTAAACATCCGTGATATATCTGCCAATGTACAGGGTGGCACTAGCTCAGGCTGCGCACAGGTGGTAAATCTCACCAACAATCCACCTACAGCAAATGCAGGTTTGGATTATACCATACCAAAATCAACAGCCTTTGTTTTGAAAGGACAAGGTTCTGATCCGGATGGCGATGCACTTACCTATACCTGGGAACAGAATGATGCGGGTAATCCAAACTCAAACTCTGCCCCCACGTCTACCCGCACCGTTGGACCGATGTTTCGTTCGCGTACCGGTACATCTTCACCAAACCGTTACTTCCCGCAGGTCAGCGATGTAGTGGCCAATAACCTGACACCTACATGGGAAGTTATACCTTCTGTTGCACGCACACTGAATTTTGCATTAACCGTTCGCGATAATAAAGCGGGTGGTGGACAAACGTCAGACGACCTGATGGTAGTAACTGTAAATGGCACAGCTGGACCGTTCGTTGTGAGTGCTCCCAATACTGCGGTTACGTGGAGTGTAGGCTCAAGCCAAACCGTTACGTGGAATGTAGCGAGCACAAATATATCACCTGTTAACTGCGCCAATGTAAATATACTTCTCTCTACCGATGGCGGATTTACCTACCCGGTAACACTGGTTGCCAACACACCCAACGATGGTACGCAGGCGATTACCGTTCCGAACAATGCAACCACTACAGCGCGTGTTAAAGTAGAAGCTGCTGATAATATATTCTATGATATATCGAATGTCAATTTTACAATCTCTACCGGTGGTGCCACCTGTACAGCAACGGTACCTGCCGGACTGGCTGCATCCGGTATAACTTCTACCGGTGCTACATTGAGCTGGAATGCTGTAACCAACGCTACATATGATGTACAGTATCGCGCTACCGGCACCACTACCTGGACAACC
>DJFR01000203.1:0-19666 GCA_002432545.1 Flammeovirgaceae bacterium UBA5867
GTTTAGGTATTTGTTTTTTTGTTATGCTGTAAGTATGCTATGAATTTGTGAACTTTATAGTTACAAAACCGAAATGAATTACTGAAGCGGAAGAACTATGGACTCAACCGGAAAAGATATACATTCTGAACAGTCGGATATGCAGGAGGTACAACTGAATGACAAAACTATACGGTTGATTGGCATCCCTTTCTTCGGAATTGTTATACCTCACGTTACGGGATTATTTGGTTCTCTCACCTATCGCGATTACAAATACTGGGTCGGGTATATATTTTTCATAGCACTCGCCACCATGATCTGGCAAGGCAATCGCTACCTCATGTTCCGTACACGCAAGCGATTTACCTGGTTCGATAAACCGATTGAAAAGCTTATCCTGCTTTTCATGAACAACATCTTTTATACTACACCACTTACCATCGCCTGGATTTGCCTATGGTATAGATGGGCAGGTTTCGATTTTATAGATTGGGATACCATACTGATTGTTGCTTTGGTGAATGTTATGTGCGTTCTGTTCGTGATCCATATTTATGAAACGGTATTCATGGTAAAAGAACAACAGAATGAGCAGGTTAAAAATGCTGAACTATCGCGCGCCAAAGCGGAAGCCGAGCTGGAAGCGTTAAAAAACCAGATCGATCCGCATTTCATGTTCAACTCACTAAACAGTTTATCATACCTCATCAGTACTGATCCGCCTAAAGCAACGTTATTCACGGAGAATCTCGCGGATATATACCGGTATATATTGGCACAAAAAGAACGGACTCTGGTGGTACTCGAAGATGAATTCAATTTCATGGAGAAGTATGCGGAGTTACTCCGACTTCGTTTCGGGCAGGCGCTGGATATACAGAAAAACTTCAACGGCACTACTTCCAAAGAATATCTTGTGCCCCCTATATCTGCATTTGTTGCCCTGGAGAATGCAGTAAAGCACAACGAAATTTCAGAGCGTATTCCGCTACAGGTTTCACTGTCTATTGAGAACGATCAACTTACCATCGGTAATAAAATTCAACCGAAGCGAAGCATACAGCATTCTTCCAAAATCGGATTAAAAAACCTGGACGAACGATTCAAAATTATTACCGGCAAAGGTATATATACTGAAAATAACAACATTACTTTTAACGTCACACTTCCACTCATTCCGCTTACGCGTTAACTTTACCTATATATTTGACTTATGAATGTCATTATCATTGAAGACGAACTTCTTGCACAAGCCAAGCTTGAGACCATGCTGCTTTCGCTGGATCGTTCCATCAGCATTCAAACCAAGCTTAGCAGTGTTAAAGATTCTATTCAATGGTTATTAACAAATCCTTCACCGGATCTTGCCTTTGTAGATATACAACTTTCGGATGATCACTCGTTCGAGATCTTTCGAAAACATCCTGTAAAGTTTCCGGTAATTTTTACTACTGCGTATGACAAATATTTACTGGAGAGTTTTGAGTTCAACTCGATTGATTATTTACTAAAGCCAATTACCGAAGAGAAATTGAAACGTTCGCTGGAGAAAGTAAAAACACTGCGCTCTCATTTTCTCCAGGGCAATCTGTTAAAACTCATTGAACAGGCACAAGCTCCTGCACGTAACCGTATCGTTGCAAAGAAAGGAACCGAATATGTAGCACTTGATCTGTGTGACATTGCATATTTTTATACTGAACACAAAATAGTTTTCGCAAAAGACTTTAGCGGCCGTCAGTTGATACTCGATAAAAATCTAGGTGAACTTGAAGCGGATATCGATCCGAAAAATTTCTTTCGACTCAATCGCAAGTTTATCGCAAACATGAAATCTATCGAACGTTTTAAACCCGACAACGGGAAGATCAGAGTTTTTCTACAACCAGAGATGAAGGAGGAGATCTTTGTGAGTAAAGAGACTGCGCCAGAGTTTAGATTGTGGATCGAAGGGCGGTAGTGTTATCCGTTACGCGTTATCCGTTAATCGTTATTCGTGGGTGTGTGATTAATGTGTGTTTGAGGACCCACAGATTTCCGCGGATGGACGCAGAAAAAAAAGACACAGTTTACTTTGCGTAACGCTGTGCCTTCTTTGTGCAATGGATTTTAAGTATCGAAGCTATAGATATATCGCTTCTTGATAAAGATTAATCGTTAATCTTAAACACGAATAACAATTAACTCTTAACGTATAACGCTCAACTAACCCGAAGCTTCAACTTCTTCCCAAGCTCTTCAACAGAAGCTTTAAAGTTGGGGTCAGTCTTCATCATATCTTCTACTGATTCGAGTGCGTGAATTACTGTACTGTGATCACGACCTCCAAAGTTTTCTCCGATCAACGCAAGGGTAAGCTGTGTATAGCGCTTGCAGAAATACATGGCTACCTGACGTGGAATTACGATCTCGCGTTTTTTTACTTTGCCTTTCATGGCTTCGAGATCTACTTTGAAATATTCAGCAACAGTCTTCTGTATAAAATCAACGCTAACGTCTGACTGTATTTCTTTAATAATATTCTTGAGTACTTCTTTCGCAAGATCGAGATCGATCTCTTTCTTCAATAATGTAGCGTGGAAGATCAGTGAGTTCAACACACCTTCCATATCGCGAAGGTTTGTATCAACACTATAGGCTAAATATTCTGAAACTTCGGTTGGTATCTGAATACCATCGGCCAGCATTTTACGATTGATGATGGCAAGCTTCGTTTCAAAATCAGGTTCTTGTAAATCTGCTGTCAGGCCCCACTTGAAGCGCGACAACAATCTTTCCTGGAAACCTTTCATATCACGAGGCGGGCAATCGCTGGTCATGATAATCTGTTTACCGGATTGATGCAATTGATTAAAGATGTGGAAGAACATCTCTTGAGTCTTTTCACGACCCGCGAGGAATTGCACATCATCCAGAATCAACAAATCAACCTGCAGATAAAAATTCTGAAACTCCTGTACTTTATGATTTTGCAGTGCATTAAGGAACTGCGTAGTAAAATCATTCTGATCAATATAGAGTACAACCTTGCTCGGCATAACGTTCTTGATCTCGTTACCAATGGCCTGAACAAGGTGTGTTTTACCAACACCAACACCACCATATAACATGAGTGGGTTAAAGGAAGTAACACCCGGTTTTTTAGCAACCGCCAAACCTGCTGAACGCGCTAAACGATTACAATCACCTTCAACAAAATTATCGAAAGTATAGGTTGTATTCAGCCGCGAGTTAACCGTCTGCGGATTGAGTGCTTTATAAGTAAAGGGAGAATAGTCGTCATTACCAAAGCTGCCATTCACAGCACTGCGTCTGTTGCCCGCGCCATTCACAGGATAGCTTACCGATACCGGAGGAGTTTGTTTGTCTCCGCTATCAACCACCACTGAATATTCCAAGCGACCGGTTGGCCCCAGCACGGTATGAATTGCTTTTTTAAGTACCGGAACATAATTATCTTCCAGCCACTCATAGAAAAATTGAGAAGGAACCTGGATGGTGAGAACATCGCCATCAACACGCAGAGGCGCTATTGGCTTGAACCATGTATTGAAGTTCTCTTCGCCGACATTCTCGCGAATAACTTCAAGACAATCGTTCCATACTGTAGTACCGCTGCTGACTTCCATTTAAGCTCTGAATTTGTTAGGATTTCAGTTTCCTTTTTTAGAAAGGGAGACAAAGATGTAAAAAAAGAGGTAAAGAAAACAAGTCGGCTTGTCCTTGATTTTTCAGAAAAATATTTGCTTCCAAAAAATTAAAATTAAAACGCAAGAAGTAGGTAAAATCTTAAACTAAATTGGGTTGAATTGCTTTAAATATGGCCGAAAAAAAATTCAGNNTACACTTGCGTGGAACAATGCTAATGGTTTGATATTCAAGCCATACTATACTTCCGAGAATGCACCTGCCGAATCGTTTAGTCTTGCTCCATCCTGTACGTTGTTTGCCGGGCCGCGTTACTGGCTCAATACACCGGGCATTCGTGTAACCAATGTAGTGACAGCCAACAAACTGGCGCTACATCATTTAGCACAAGGTGCCGATGGAATTCTATTCGATACTTCTGCTGACACAATTACTCAATTTGATACACTACTAAAAGATATTGACTGGCCATACTGTTCAGTTTCTTTTATAGTGAACACACAAAAGACTGCCATACAACTGGCAGAGTATATTTTGAAAAGTAATTTTCCTGCTGATTCGTTAACGGGATCGTTATATTGGAAAGAATATCCAACAGACTATAGCGCACTATCGAACGCTTTTGCACTACAGAAAAATTTTCATCCGTTCGGATTGACTGCCACTGAGCAAACACCTGTAGAAGAAATAACCCATTTACTTTTACAAGGCGTAAAAACACTCGATACATTAAAAGGTGCTGGCGTACATAATTCGGTTTCTATACATCAGATTTCTTTTTCTATACCGGTAGGTAAAGATTTTCTGCAACAAATCGCCAAACTTAAAACGCTGCGTTTGTTATGGCATCGTGTAAGCCAGATACATTCCATAGAAGGATTCAGCGCTTCTGATCTGCATATACATACACGTTCAGAAATATTTACCGAAGAGAAATTCCAGCCGCACGGCAATATGCTGAAGGCTACATCGGCCGCGATGAGTGCTGTGCTGGGTGGCTGCGATGCGTTAACGATACAAGCAGAGGATGGTGATGATTCGATGATGAACCGGATCAGCCGCAACGTATCCACTATACTCCGCGAAGAATCGCATCTCGATAAAGTAAGCGATGTCTTTGCCGGTGCGTATGCAATGGAAGATATGATACACGCTTTTGCCGAGGAAGCCTGGAAACAATTTACTGCACAAAGTAAACATATACCCAACAAATCTCCCTTCGGTAAAGAGCCGGAGCCACTCAAGCGAACCAATGAGGGGTGGATCAGTCCGGAGAAAATAGAGATCAAGCCATCGTATACTAAAAATGATTTGGCAGACGCCAGCCATATATACTATACAGCCGGTATACCACCGTACCTACGCGGACCGTATGCTTCCATGTATACTATAAAACCGTGGACGATCCGTCAATATGCAGGCTTCTCAACTGCGACTGAGTCAAATGCTTTTTACAGACGAAATTTAGCAGCCGGGCAACGTGGTCTTTCGGTTGCTTTTGATTTGGCAACGCACCGCGGTTATGATTCCGATCACGCACGTGTTGTTGGTGATGTTGGTAAAGCCGGTGTTGCCATTGACTCGGTGCTGGACATGAAAATTCTTTTCGACCAGATACCACTCGATAAAATGTCTGTGTCGATGACGATGAACGGTGCTGTCCTTCCCATCATGGCTTTTTATATAGTTGCGGCTGAAGAACAAGGCGTAAAACCTCAACAACTGAGTGGTACAATTCAGAATGATATACTCAAGGAGTTTATGGTGCGGAACACCTATATATATCCGCCCGCTCCCTCTATGAAAATTGTAGCGGATATATTTGAGTATACATCGAAGTATATGCCGAAGTTCAACTCCATCAGTATAAGTGGCTATCACATGCACGAAGCAGGCGCACCTGCGCACATCGAGTTGGCCTATACCATTGCTGACGGACTGGAATATATACGCACCGGGTTAAAGGCCGGTATAGCGATCGATGATTTTGCTCCGCGCCTTTCTTTCTTCTGGGGCATTGGCATGAACTTCTGCATGGAGATTGCCAAGCTGCGTGCCGGTCGTTTACTGTGGTCGTATGTAGTGAAGCAATTCAATCCTAAAAATCCAAAGTCCATGGCATTGCGCACACACTGCCAGACTTCCGGATGGAGTTTAACAGAACAAGACCCCTACAACAATGTAACGCGCACCTACATAGAAGCACTGGCCGCAATAGTAGGAGGAACTCAGTCACTACACACAAACTCGCTTGATGAAGCCATTGCATTACCGACCGACTTCTCTGCTCGCATAGCACGCAACACGCAACTCTTCATTGAGAAAGAAACCGATGTAACGAAAGTAGTTGACCCGACAGGAGGTTCATACTATATAGAAAGTCTCACGGCAGAACTTGCCGAAAAAGCCTGGGAGCTGATTGAAGAAGTTGAAAAGTTAGGCGGCATGACCAAAGCCATTGAAAGCGGTATACCGAAGATGCGCATTGAGCAGGCTGCTGCAGCGAAGCAGGCTCGCATCGATTCAGGTAAAGATGTTATAGTCGGTGTTAACAAATATCAAACAGATGAAAAAGTTGTTCTCGATATTCTTGAAGTGGACAATACTGCTGTTCGCAACGAACAGGTTACACGCCTGCAAACTTTGCGTGCCGAACGCAATAACGAAGATGTAGCAGCTGCGTTGCAGGCACTTACCCGCTGTGCAGAGAGTGGCAATGGAAATTTACTCGAGCTCGCGGTAGATGCAGCACGCAAACGCGCCACCTTAGGCGAAATATCGTCAGCACTTGAAAGTGTATTCGGACGCTACAAGGCAACGATACGATCTGTTTCAGGAGTATATTCAGGTGAAATGAAAAGTCAGAAAGAATTTGAAGAAGCACGCGCCCTCTCCGATCGCTTTGCCGAGCTCGATGGACGCAGACCGCGTATACTCGTGGCGAAGATGGGACAGGATGGTCACGATCGCGGTGCAAAAGTAATTGCCACAAGCTTTGCGGACTTAGGCTTTGATGTAGATATAGGGCCGCTCTTCCAGACTCCTGATGAAGTAGCCATGCAGGCTGCCGAGAATGATGTACACATTGTTGGTGCATCGAGTCTTGCCGGTGGACATAAGACACTGGTTCCTGAACTCATTGAAGCACTGAAGAAAATCGGCCGACCGGATATTATGGTTGTAGCTGGCGGAGTTATACCGCAGCAGGATTATGACTTCCTGTATAAATCAGGAGTATCTTTCATCTTCGGACCCGGCACTATCATTACCGATGCTGCGAAGGAAGTTTTGAAGAAGCTTATCGAGAGTTAAAATCCCGTTGCACAGAGGACTCAAAGGAGACACAGAGGTTCACAGAGAAATATACTTTGTGTCTCCTTGGTGTTCCTGGTGCCATTGGATTTAATACTTGCGCTGCAAGTATAATTCTGAACCAGGTCCGCGAAGCACTACACCGTTTCGTATTCCTGTATGCTTCCCTCCTTCAGCCGTAATCGCTCCATTCACAATGATATACTGAAATCCACCGGAGTATGCATGCGGACTGCTGAATGTACTTTGATCCCCGACCAACGCCTCATTGAATACAACTATATCAGCAGCCATTCCTTCCTTTAACAACCCACGATCGCGCAGTTGAAATTTCTGTGCCGGTAAAGATGTCATTCTCCGGATTGCTTCTTCGAGACGGATTACTTTTAACGTTCGCACATACTGACCGAGTACACGCGCGTTTGTTCCGTAAGCCCGTGGATGCGGCACCCCCGATCCATAGCGTGCTATACCTGCATCGGATGCAAACATATTGTATGGATATTGCATAATACGCCTGAGATCATCTTCATTCATACTAAAGAAAACCATTTGCGCTCCTCCGTTTTCCACCATCTCTAATATAGTTTCTGCTTCAGCATCGGCTTTCTTCTTTCTTCCTTTTATAGCATTGATCTCAGTGATACTTTTTCCATTCAGGGTTGTATCAGCACCGTATCGCGCTACCAGTGCATAACTATAATTCTTTAGCTGTTTACGTTTTAGTGTAGACAGCATTTCATCTTTGATCTTCTTACGGATCGACCTATCACGCAAGCGAAACAACACCGAATCACGGCCACCTGAAAATACCCAACTCGGCAATGTTGTATTGAGCGATGTACTACTCGCCACATAGGGATATTGATCGATGGTAACATCTATACCTTCTATTCTCGCTTTTTCTACTTGCGCGATTGTGCTGACGGAGCGTCCCCAGTTCGGTTTATAGGTTACTTTAAAATGCGAGATCTCTACCGGTATAGTTGCTACGCGGCCAATATTGATTGCTTCTTCAATGGCATCTGTAACATGATCGCCTTCATCGCGAATGTGCGATGCATATATACCCTGATGTCGCGAGGCAGCTTTTGCCAAACCAATTACTTCCGGAGTTTTAGAATACGTGCCCGGCACATAGATGAGCCCGGTAGAGAGACCTACAGCACCTTGCATCATCGCTTGCTCCACCAGGTCTTCCATTTGCTTTTGTTCTTCGGAAGAAGGATCGCGCTGGCTCTCCCCCATCACCGCTCTGCGTACACTATTATGACCAACAAGTGTCGCTATATTGATCGACATCTTTACACTATCAAGCCTGAAGAAATACCGTGCTATATCTGTATTGGATGAACCACAATTACCGGTAACAACAGAGGTAACACCATCCAGAATAAAATTACCAGCCGTTGGAATTTTAACATCGTTGCCTTCTATATGCGTATGCACATCAATAAACCCCGGAGCCACCACAAGCCCTTTCACATCGATAACTTTACGGGCATCGGTTGATGCGATCTTTCCTATAGCAGCAATCTTTCCGTCCTTAATCGCCACATCACCATAGTACCACGGATTGCCGGTACCATCTACAATTTTTCCATTCAACAACAACAAATCATACTGTTGCGCCTGAGCCTGAAATGCCAACAGCGAAATGACGAGAAATAAAATGCGCATATGGTTGGGGTTGTAATTTAATATACCCCGGGCAGCGCTTTAGTCTAAATGAATTACTTTCAACGGCAGATTATGTNNCTTCTCTTCCTTTTCTTCTTTCTTAAAATCGATAGAAGTTGAGTTAACACAATAACGTTGTCCTGTTAATGTGGGACCATCATCGAATAAATGTCCTAAGTGTGAGCCGCATCGTGCGCAGAGTATTTCGGTGCGCACCATGCCGTGCGAGCGATCGACAACTTTTTTAATTTTGTCTCCGGCAATCTCTTTATCAAAGCTTGGCCAGCCGCACTCGGATTCAAATTTCATATCCGATGTAAACAACTCATTACCGCAGGCCGCGCAGGTATACATTCCCTTTTCTTTGTGTAAATAATACTTGCCGGTAAACGGACGGTCGGTTCCCTTCTCGCGAAGTATATAGTATTGCTCCGGTGTCAACACAGCTTTCCACTCAGCGTCTGTGCGATTAATACGCTTACTCGTATCGGATACAATTTTTGCCTTTTCATTCTTCTGCTTTTCCGTAGGCTGACTATTTCCCGTGCATGAATAAAGCTGGAAGGCTACCAGCACAATTAAAATAACTCTTTGCATACCGTTCATTATTTTCTGCTATATACGACAAACACCAACACCGTGGATTTGGTTTAATCGCGTTTGTCTTTCACCCGACAATTGTTCAGCTACTGCATGTGATCAGTGCAACTCGTGCTCGCAGGCAAGTCCTTTATTTTCAAATTCAATGGTAACGTGATGAATGCTGATCTTCTGTAGTTCACTCTTTACCTTCGATTTCAAAATCTCCAATGCTTCAGCTTCGAGCGGTTGTTTTAGTACAGCATGTGTCGTTAAAATATTATAACGACCATCCATTGTCCAGATGTGCAGATCGTGTGTGTCTTCGATCTCCTGAAATTTACTGAAGGTTTCGCGTACACGTTCTTCCGATACCGCTACCGGCACGCCCTGCAAAATAATCTGAAAAGCTCCGCGCATATTCTTATATACATTTACCAGGATGATAACGGCTATAATTACCGAAAGCAACGGATCGATGATCGGAGCATCCACAAATTTCATGATGATACTTCCTATCAGAACAGCTGCCCATCCCAGTACATCTTCGAGAAAATGCAGCGATATAACTTTTTCATTAATGGATTCGCCTTTCTTCAATCGTAGCATAGCCGCACCGTTAACCACTATACCGACTATAGCAAAGATGAGCATACCCGTTGTATCAGGCTGCTCCGGATTAAAGAGTCTTGTGAACGCTTCTTTCAAAATCAAAACAGAACCAACAATCAGCACAATAGAATTGATGAACGCGCCCATCAGCGAAAAACGCTGATAGCCGTAAGTATATATAGCATCGCGCTTCTGTTTCGATTTGCGCTCGAAATACCATGCAGTACCCAACGAGAGACTATCCCCCAGGTCGTGCAGTGCATCCGAAAGAATCGCTACCGAATTGGTATAAAAACCACCTACCAGTTCCAGCAATGCAAACCCGGTATTGAGCCAGAATGCAACGCGTATATTGCCACCGTGGTGATGGTGATGATGACCGTGGCCATGACTATGGTCGTGATGGTCATGGTCATCGTGATCATGAGTATGATCGTGCATAATTACTTCCGCTTTTAAAACCGATCCAATTTCTGCACAAAGGGGCTGCAACAGGAGTGCATAAACACTATTTTTTTCGAATATATCGCAGCTTTTTTTCTCGCATACTTATGTGACCCAGAAAATCCAACCGATTTTAGTAGCTTAGAAGTCCAATTGGATAAACCGTCTGTAGTTATGAAGAAAACCTGGCCCGTGGTGCTGGCATTGATTATTGCCATCGGAGTTACCCCTGTATTCAGTCAGAACAAAAAAGTTGATAAGTCGCTCCAGAAAATTGATACTTACTTTGCTGGTGGCAATCTCTCGAAAGCAAGCAGTTCGCTTCAAAAATTAAAGAAATCTGTTACCAGTAAAATGGGACAACAGAATGCCTATATGCCCGGACTATACCTGCGTGAAGCGCGTATCAATATGGCGTTAGGTGTGCTTACCGGATTTGAAACAACATTAACAAATGCACTCAGCAGCAGCCAGGCCATGTATGGCGATAACAGCAGCAGTTACGCCAACACACTGATTGATGTGGCCGAGGTATATAATGACTATGGTAATTATCGTCTCAGTCGCGAGTATCTCGATAAAGCGAAAGACTTGCTTACCAAAACAAACCAGATGACTGATGCCCTGAATGGTAAAATTGCATTGGCAGAAGCTGATGCAATGATCGGACAAGGTTTTTGCAACGATGCGCTGGATATACTGCAAACCGCTGAAAAATATTTTGCTTCGCGCGCGATTGAAAAAGAATCCATTGTAGATGGCACTTCCATCAAAACACAGCGTGTGCCTATTGAAGAAATTCCGCAGCGTTATGGTGATTATGCGCGACTTCTTAATCTTCGGTTGAAAGCGTATACCAAGAAAGGTCGTATCTCCATTATTGGTGGCGATACCGAAACGGCAGACAACGCTTACTCTACGGTTCGTTCGTGGCTGAAGGGTAAATCCCGTTTCCTTGGAGAAACGAGTCTCGCGGAAGTAGAGGCCCGCTATATATTTGCAAAAGCGCTCGAAGAAAATGGTACACGCCATGAGAATGAACTGGACTTCGATAACATTCTGAGCGATCTGAAAAAGAAAATCAATCCAACCAATTCACTCGCCCATGATATATACCTCGATTACCTGGAAGTATTGCTGGAACGTGAGAATCGTGCACGTTATGTAAATACCAAGCTCGAATACGAAAAGGTTCTTGACAAATCTTTTCCAAAAACCAGTATTCATCGTGAAAATGAAAAGGCAGTTGAATTCACCTCGAAACTTAGTCGTGATAAAACCAGGAACCTGGAAGCCGATGCACTCGAAGTATTGAAAAAATTACCGAAGAACTATATTACTTCTGCCCGCACAGTTTCTTTCCTGTACGAAGTATCACTCCGTGAAAAGCGTTATTCCGCTGCAGAAGCGTATCTCAATCAGCTAACCGACATCAAGAAAGAACTCTATGGCGAGAACTCACCTGAGTATCACCTGGCCAAAATATACCTTGCCGATTTTTACCTCGACTATACCAACAAAATTGATGAGGCTGGTAAAATATACAAGGAAAGTTACTTTGGTGTAATTGAAAAACAGATTGGCGAACAACACAAGGATCTGCTGAATATACTCAATCACATTGCCACCTGGTATGAACTTACCGACCAGTATGATCTTGCTCTTAAAACACTAAACGATGCTTCTGACAAAGCTGTGCTGAAATATAGCAACGAAGATCCTGAATACGGCAAAGAGCTTGATCGCATTGCCGGTCTCGCGTTAAAGATTGGTAAATATGAAAAAGCCGAAGTTGATATTACCAAGGCTCTGAAAATACTGGAAGAATATCGTAAAGATGATTCGCGTGTAGGTGATTATGTGCATGCGATCGATACACAGGCGAAGCTCTATGGCATAAAAGGAATGTTTGATGAAGCCGAGGCCAACCTCGATCGTTCAAACCGTCTTATCGCGAAAGCCAATGTAGAAGTAGGCAATGAATTAGGTACGGCTGAAGAATTGACAGCACTCTTTATACAGTTAGGTGGTTTCTCTGAAGCTGACAACCTACTAAAGACACAGATACCGGAGTATGAAAAGCTCTACGGAAAAAATTCGCTTCGTTTGATTGAGCCGCTGGTAAACAAAGGACGAATTCTTTTAGCAAAAGGGGACTATACCGAAGCCGAACGCACGGCTCAGCGCGCCAACCAGATTGCTGTAAAAACATACGGTGAGACGTCAACTAAAACAGCTCCCACGCAAAAATTACTCAGCGATATATACTATACATTGGGCGATTACGAAAAGGCGCAGGATAATGTCGTAAAAGCCATTAACAGCCAGGAGAAGCAGTTTGGTCGCAATCATATTGAAGTGGCAAAGTCTATTTCGCAGCTGGCGCTGATCAAATTCTACAAAGGCGATAATCGCAAAGACGTTGAAAGGCTGATGATTGAGTCACGCGATATTATGGTCAGCAAACTTGGCAAAGACAATCCGCAGTATGCAGAGATATTAAAGAACGTGGCAGTACTCTATATCTCTGAGAAAAAATTTGATATTGCCTTCAACGCGCTTACGGTTGCCGAAAACATCTGGCGTACCAAGACCGGCAAAAAGAATAACATCAACACTGCCAGTATCTATACCTTGACCGGCGATGTATACTATCAGCAAAAGAACTATAAAAAGGCTGAGGAATTTTANNGTAAAAGTACTTTCGAAGCTGAGCAAGGTATACTATATGCAGAAGGACTATAAACGCTCGAAAAAACTCGTTGAAGAAGCGCTGAACAACTACGAAGTGTTCATCAAAGATTTCTTCCCGGCATTGAGCGAACGTGAAAAAGCAAAATACTGGAACACAATTAAAGGCGACTTTGAATTTTACAATACACTTGCTTTCAGTAACCTGGAAGACTTCCGCGACTTAACTGGTAAAGTATATAACTACCAATTGCTCACCAAGGCATTGCTGTTGAGCTCATCAATCAAAATCCGTGAACGCATTCTGAACAGCACGGATGAACAACTGAAATCACAATACAACACCTGGATACAGAAGAAAGAACAACTTACGCTGGCGTTATCACTGAGTCCTGCGCAGTTGCAGGAGAACCAGATTGATCCATCTGCCTTGCAACAGGAAGTAGAACGTTTAGAGAAAGAGCTGAGTCAGAAATCGGAACTCTTCGGACAGTCGTTTGATAACAAGCGTATCACGTTTGATGACGTTCGAAAAGTATTGAAGCCGAGTGATGTTGCCATTGAAATGGTGCGCTATCGTTACTTCAACCATACCCTTACCGATTCGGTAATCTATGCAGCACTCTATATCAAGAAAGAATTTTCGAAACCGAAAGTTATAATACTGAAAGATGGCAAGAAGATGGAGAATCGCTACTTCAAATTCTATCGTAACGCTATCACAGGTAAAATTCCGGATACATATTCTTACAATATATTCTGGCAACCTATCGTGAACGAAATTGGTCAGGTTGCAACGGTATACCTATCGGCTGACGGTGTTTACAACCAGATAAACCTCGAAGCTATACCTACTCCTGACGGCCGCTATGTTATCGACAACTCGAATATAGTGCTGGTAAGCAACACCAAGGATTTATACCTGCGCAATATAAAATCACGCTCTACCACATCCGAGAATACAGCCACGATGTTTGGTAATCCTACCTTCTATGTTACAGCTTCCACCGATCAGCTTATAGCACCACTTCCCGGAACGGAGAAAGAAGTAACGCAAGTACAATTCATGTTGAAGCAGAAGGGATGGTTAACTGCTGAGTACGTAGAGAATCTTGCTTCGGAAGAAAAGATCAAAGAGATGAGCAACCCGAAGATCTTCCACATTGCTACACATGGCTTTTACAGACCAACAGCACAGGTTACACTGGAGCAACAAATAGAGGGCAACGAAGCCGTGATGGCACAGAACCCGTTGATGCGTACCGGTCTTTTACTGAAAGGTGCCGGTGACCTGATGGACAAAACCAGCTATAACTTTAATATGGAGAATGGTATACTCACAGCATACGAAGCGATGAGTCTCAATTTAGATAAAACAGATCTCGTTGTATTGAGTGCCTGCGAAACAGGACTTGGTGATCTGGAAGCCGGTGAAGGTGTATATGGATTGCAGCGTGCTTTCCTGGTGGCGGGTGCAAAAGTTTTGATCATGAGTATGTTTAAAGTTGACGATGAAGCAACGCAGCAGCTCATGCTGAAATTTTATCAAAAGTGGCTTAATACAGGCAACCTGCGCCAGAGCTTTATCGATGCCAAGAAAGAACTCCGCTCCGATTACCCCGAGCCTATATATTGGGGAGCTTTTATGATGATCGGGTTGGATTAAATGCAGATTACTTCCCGCTGATTTACGCAGATAAACGCAGAACATATACTATATATCTTCTGTATTTATCTGCGTTCATCAGCGTACTCTGCGGGAATGTATTTTTATTTTCTAAAACGCAGAAAAGTCCCCATTGGTAAATCTTTACCTTGTTTTGATTTCAGGAAGAACTCGCCATACTCGGCATCTGTAATATCGAAATGCGTCTTGGCTACATTTAGTCCTACAATAGGCGACAGCCCTACAGCATACATACTCAGTATATAGAAGTAATTTTTCTTTTCAAGTAGTTTACTGCTCATCTCAATCAACTCATTCAACTGTTCCTGCAGTGTCCACTTCTCTCCTTCAGGGCCGCGGCCATACGGAGGCGGGTCCATAATGATACCGTTGTATGTATTGCCACGCTTTACTTCCCGTCTTACAAACTTGAATGCGTCTTCATATACCCAGCGTATATCATTAAGACTATTCAATTGCATATTCTGATTAGCCCAATTTATACCGGGCCGCGATGCATCACAGTGAATAACTTCTGCTCCTGCCGAACGCGCTACAACAGAAGCTGCCCCGGTATAGGCAAATAAGTTCAGTACACGAGGTTTATTTATACCCCAGCCTGTAACGGTATCATAAATAAAATTCCAGTTACTCCCCTGCTCCGGAAAAATGCCAACGTGTCCAAAACTCGTAAGTGCTAAACGAAGCGTAAGGTTTAAGTCATTGTATTGATACTGCACATTCCAGGTTTCGGGCATACCCTGGTTGCGCGACCATCCGCCTTTCACATCATCCGAAAATCTGAACTTGTCTTTTTGCTCACGAACAAATTTAGCATCAGCAACCTTCTTCCACTCCTGGTCGCTTAGTGATTTAGTCCAGATTGCCTGCGGCTCGGGGCGTATCAATGTATACTTTCCAAAGCGTTCAAGTTTTTCAAAATCACCGGAGTCAATCAACTCGTAGTCTTTCCAGGACGAAGGATGCAATAGTTTCATAAAGCCGTAAAACTAAAGCTTTTTAAGGTTAATGCAGAAAGTGAAAAGCATGCTTTGCAAAAAACAGAAGCTTTCAACCCGGTGCTTTCAGCTTTACACTTGCCGTATTAGCTTTGCCGTTATGCATTTCCTGATCACCAGTACGCAAAACCCGAAAGTCAAAAATCTGATAGCACTTGAAAAGCCCCGCGAGCGCAGGAAGCAGTGTCTCTTCACCATCGAAGGCAAAAAGGAAATCGGACTGGCACTGGACGCAGGCTATAAAATCGGCAATCTTTTTTTCTGTGAAGACATCATCAGTCTGCAAGAGGTAAAAGCATTTGCCAAATCTGATCAGCAACTTATACCCGTATCGCGCGAGGTATTTGAAAAGATCGCGGTGCGTGAAGGTACTGGTGGACTCATCGCGGTAGCCGAACAGAAAACACATCGACTCGATCAACTTACACTCGGTAAAAATCCGCTACTCCTGATTGTTGAGGCCGTTGAAAAACCCGGGAACCTGGGAGCTTTACTGCGCACAGCCGATGCTGCCGGTGTTGATGCTGTGATCATCTGCGATCCTCAAACAGACTTTTACAACCCCAACGTTATACGCTCCAGTGTGGGTTGCGTGTTTACCAATCAACTGGCTTCGGCAACTTCGGATGAGACAATTCAATGGCTGAAGAAAAATAACGTAACGATATACTGTACCTATCTGCAGGCATCCAGGCAATACCACCTCACTGATTTTACCAAACCCTGTGCAATCGTAATGGGCACGGAAGCCACCGGGCTGTCCGATGGGTGGGTAAAGCATTCGGATGCTAACATCATCATCCCCATGCAGGGAAAAATAGACTCGATGAATGTCTCCACCGCGGCTGCCGTGGTTATTTTTGAGGCCAAAAGGCAACGCGGATTCTCCTAAGGTTATTTTTATGAGTTTATACTGATAGCTGCCCAAAATGCAGTAAATTCGTAGTCGAGTCCATACCTTCTGATGGAGAATTCACCGCTTTCTCACAAATATATTCAAGAGGATAAGTTTTTGAACGCCCTCGCAGATGCCTATCGTCTGCAAGAGGCAATCATCAATGCTACCGATCTTGCTATCATCTCCGTCAACACCGAAGGTATCATTACAAGCTTCAATGCAGCGGCCGAGCGTCTGCTTGGTTTTAGTGCCGAAGAAATGATCGGCAAACAAACTCCGATACTCTTTCATGATCCGGACGAGATCGTGCTGCGCGCAAAAGTACTTTCCGAAGAACTTCATGAAACGGTAATGCCCGGCTTTGATGTTTTTGTAGCCAAAGCACGTGCTCGCAAAACAACCGACCGGCACGAGTGGACCTTTATTAACAAAAATGGGAGCCGCTTTCCGGTAGTACTTTCTATCTCATGTTTGTGTGATGAGAAAGATCGGCTGATCGGGTATGCCGGTATAGCTACCGATATATCGGAGCAGAAAAATATAGAAGAGAAAATACGATCGTCTGAAACACACTTGCAGGCATTGCTCAACTCAATCGATGATATTGTTTTTGAAGTTGATCGTTACGGTGTATTCACCAACCTGTGGACGAAGCGTCATGATCTGCTGCTGATGAAGAGCCGTGAAAATTACGTGGGCATACCGTTGACAGAAGTATTACCCGAACCACTCTCATCGCTATATATCGAAAACATTTCGAAGGTATTTCATACAAAAGCATCCGAGTATGTAGAATATTTTATTGAAAGTGGCAATCGCTGGAGTGCAGCCAAAATTTCATTTATCAATCACGAACGGGTAATTATATTGGTTCGCGATATCACGGCACAAAAGCAAACTGAATTTTTACTCCGCGAAAGCGAAAAGAAGTTCAGGCTGATGGCAGAGAATATGCCCGGTGCTATTTACCTGTGTCGTAATGATGAAACATACTCCATGGTTTACCTCAACGAAAAGGTAAATCAAATTACCGGATATATAGCGGAAGAATTTCTTTCGGGTAAAGTAAATTTCCCGATGCTGTTTCATCCGGAAGATGCAGACTATGTTTTCAAAACGGTTGAAGACGCATTAACGCAACGCAAAAATTTTCAGCTGGAATACCGGATTTTCCACCAGAGTGGAGAGATCCGGTGGATCAAGGAAGTTGGTGCCGGTATATATGATAACGACAAGCTGTTGCTGATCGAAGGTGTTGTTATCGATATAACCATACAGAAGAATGCCGAGATTGAATTGCAAAAGGTAGCCGAAGAAAATTACCGCCTGTTTAACAACGCAGTAAATCTGAGTGCTATACTTTCGTTTGATGGCTACTTCCGAAGATTGAATCCCGCCTGGTGCCAGTTACTGGGTTGGACAGAAGACGAAATTCGCTCGAGACATTTCCTGGAATTTATACATCCCGAAGATATAGCAGCAACCAAAAATGCATTCGAGTATATAAGTCAGGGAAATAATCTCTCCACGTTTGAAAATCGCTATCGCTGCAAAGATGGTTCATACCGCTGGCTGTTGTGGGGCTCGGGCTCTGATGTAAAGAACACTTCGATCTATGCCTCTGCGATTGATATAACTGAACGCAAAAAATCCGAGGAAGAATTACTGCTCTCCAAGCAAAACCTGGAAACACTGGCTTTGCACTTGCAAGAACAGAACCGACAACTGGATGAGTTCGCGCATATCATTTCGCACAACCTGCGCTCACCGGTTGGAAATATAAAAGCCCTGATCAACTTCATTAACCACGAAAGCGCTGTTGAAGATTACCGGATCATTTTTGAAAAAATAAAGAACGTTGCCAACAACCTTGGCGAAACCATGAATGAACTCATGGAGACATTGAAAGTAAAAAATGATACAGAGATCGAGAAGGTAGAGATACGTTTTAAAGATATACTTGATAAAGTAATTCAGTCGCTCGAAGGCGAGCTCATTCAATGTGCAGCAAGCGTTACCTACGATTTTAACGAAGCGCCAAAAATAGTTTACCCGAAAACATACCTGGAAAGTATATTACAGAACCTGTTGTCCAATGCTATTAAATATCGTTCACCGGCACGACAGCTTCAGCTCCACATCTCTTCGAGCGTTGTAAATGGCCGTACAGAATTGCGCGTTGGCGATAATGGTCTGGGTATTGACCTGGAGCGCTTCGGAGAAAAATTATTCGGCCTCCACAAAACATTTCACGACAACAAGGAAGCGCGCGGTGTAGGACTGTTCTTAACAAAAACACAGGTTGAGGCGATGGGTGGCACTGTGGCCGCAGCGAGTGAAGTGGACAAGGGCACTACCTTTATCATTCGTTTTTAAGTAACCGGATTAGTTCTCTGATTCGATCAGATTTTCAATACCATCCGGCTATATTTACCGTATATTCATTTTCAGGATCGTTACTATGAATACCATTACACTTCAGTCGCCTGCAGCTGCCAGTACTTCTGCGGCAACCAAAACTTCAGTGCCCTTCTACCTATATGCTACCGTACTTTCTTCGCTTAGTATTATTATAGGGTTGATCTGGGATATATCGTGGCACATGAGCATCGGCCGCGATGGTTTGTTCTCTGCACCACACCTGGCTATATATTTAGGCGGTGTAACAGCCGGTATATTTTCAGGCTATCGAATACTGAAATTAACCTTTGCAGGCTCTCCGTTTGAAAGAGGAAAGGCTATCAGGTTCTGGGGTATATTTTACGGATCGCTCGGCAATATGTTTTGCGTATGGGGAGCCATTGCCATGTTAACATCAGCTCCGTTTGACGACTGGTGGCACAACACGTACGGACTGGATGTAACGATTCTATCGCCTCCTCACACTGTATTATTACTGGGCATGATTACGATTCAGTTTGGTGCGATCATCAGTGTACTCGCCTATCAAAATCTGAATGCTGAACATATACTACACGATCGTCTCGGCAATAAAGGCTTTACGATATTGTTTGCTTTGTCCGGTGGTTTTGTGCTGATCATGATCTTCACCGTTGCATCCGAATACCTGTCGAGACACGATATGCATGGTGTACTTTTCTACCAGGTGGCATCGTTGCTCTTCCCGTTATTTCT
>DJFR01000203.1:19688-25553 GCA_002432545.1 Flammeovirgaceae bacterium UBA5867
GGTGATGAACTGGATACTGCCGTTGTTCCCGGCTACACCACGATTAGGACCGGTATTAAATCCCATTACAACTTTTCAGCCGTTTGAATTTCCTTTGCTGATAATTATACCTTCGGTGATGATCGATGTGATCACGCATCGTTTTGCAAAAGAAAATCGTTGGCTCCGTGCCCTTGTGTATGGCAGCAGTTTCCTGATTATACTCCTCATCGTGCAATGGCCATTTGCCAATATACTGATGGCATCCCGCGGACATTGGTTCTTCGGAACATCCAAGTGGTATTTTGGCTCCGATCCTAACTGGGCCTATCGATACGAGTTTGGCGACTGGATGGTATCATCGGGTATCAACCTGGTAAAAGGTATAGCCATAGCATTGGCAATTGCTATACTCTCCGCCCGTATTGGTTTAGCGTGGGGCCACTGGATGAAAAAAATTATGCGCTAATGATTTCCGCTATGAAGAAGATTTCTCTTTTCATCCTCGCGATCTGTATATCGCTTTTTTCCTACGCACATATCGGAAGTCCGGGGGTAACGTTCGAAGGTAAAGCAGGCACGTATGCAGTCATGGTACTGATTACTCCTCCGGATGTAATACCGGGCACGGCTACTATTGATATATATACCAGTATCTCCGGTATACATTCATTGGGTGCCAAGCCGGTATATTGGTTTGCCGGAGATGAAGGTACACCCACTGCTGATGAGATTTTACCGGTAGCCGGTGAGCCGGGACACTTTCGTGGAATTGTATGGCTGATGAGTGCCGGTACATCCGGTATAGAGCTTGAGATACGAGGCGACAGTGGTATAGGAAAAGTAATTGTTCCGGTCATGGCTGTCTCCACCGCCCAGAAAGAAATGCCTGCATCATTAGGATGGATTCTGTTGGCGCTTTGCATACTGTTGGTCGGATTGATGATCACGATCATCAGTGCCAGTGTAAGCGATGGATTGGTAAAACCTTCTGAAAATATAGGCGCAAAAATTATACGCAAGCGCTGGATAGGTGCCGGTGTAAGTGCCGTGTTGTTAATACTTATTCTGTGGGGAGGAAAGTCGTGGTGGAACAATTGGTCAGATCGCTACAAACGCTTTACCTACAAACCGCTTCAGGCTACATCAACACTAACACAACATCAGAATAGGACAACGCTTGAATTCCGGATCGACACTACGAAGCTTGCTAACCTGGTATATACGCGCAGACTGTCGTATATGATTCCGGATCATGGCAAGCTCATGCACATGTTCCTCGTTCGTGCCGGCAGCATGGATGTGTTTGCGCATCTTCATCCGCAGCGCAAAGACTCCGCTACCTATATAACACAACTTCCTCCGTTGCCGGCCGGTAAATACCTGGTATTTGCTGACATCACACGACTTACCGGTTTCTCTGAAACTATACCGGATACGCTGGAGATTGAGAGTAAAACTCCGGCTATACTCACTTCCGTGGATTCATCTTTCTCCAACCGCGATGATACATACTTCAGCACAAATGCTATAGCGAAAGAATCAGGAAATATATCTCTAACCGACAACATTGTTGTATGCGGCAAGCCGGGAGTAAAGACAACATTGGCGGATGGATCTACTGCTATATGGGAACATGCACCCAACGCAACCTTTACAGCCGGTGCGCTATACGAATTGACATTTAGTATACAGGATGAAAACGGAGCACCTGCTAAATTGGAGCCATACCTCGGCATGATGGGACATGCCGTTGTGATGAAAGATGATGGAAGTACCTATATACATCTACATCCGGTAGGCAATTACTCCATGGCATCACAACAAACTATATTAACACGTTTCGAACAAGAGACCGGTCCGGTACAATGGGCAGAAATTGCGCCTCCGCGAATCTTTATGGACAGCGTTGATCGACTTGTAGCACACCTCGATGCGCTGCCCGAAGAAGAACGTAACAAGACCTTAATGGGAACAATGGATCACACAACTGACAGTCTACACGCAGAGCATGCCGTAGTAAAATTCCCATACGCGTTTCCATCGCCCGGCAACTATCGCATCTGGATACAAATGAAACGCAATGGAAAGATATTGAACAGCGCGTTTGATGCAGCAGTGAATTAGCTGCGAGCCTTGAGCTGCGAGAAAGGAAGAAAGGCAGAAAGGTTACTGGCTTCTGGCTGCAAGCTGCTCAAAGCTTTTATTTATAGCCACGAGATGTGACACAAGTTCGTTACCCTAAACTTCCGGAAACCAGCAGCTAGCAGCCTGTAGCCTTTCTCACGGCTCGCAACTCAAAACTCGAAGCTATTTCTCAATCATTCGTCCCGAAGCGCCTTTACCGGATTCGCAGAGGCTGCGCGAAGTACGTGATACCCTACAGTTACAAGTGTGATTGTGAATGCAAGCAGTGCCGATACTATAAAGGTTAACCACTCACCTGTAAGCTCGATGCGATAGGCAAATTTCTGAAGCCAGCTGTCGGTAAAATACCATGCTACCGGAAACGCGATGAGCGTACCAATGCCTACCAGTAAAAAGAATTCTTTCGCTACCAATACTACGAGGCTATTGATACTTGCTCCAATCACTTTACGAACACCAATTTCTTTATAGCGTTGTTGTGTAGTGAAGGCAGCGAGACCGAGTAAACCTAAACATGCTATCGTAATAGTGAGTCCGGAGAATGCTGTGAAGATCTGGCTTCTCTTCTCATCCGATTTATACTGTGAATTAAAATCCTGGTCGAGGAAATCATACTCAAACGGCAGATCGGGATTTACCGTCTTCCATGTACTTTCAATGGCTGCGATTGATTCACGTACATCACCTTCTGTTTTTACAAATACATAGTTATTATAACTGTTCATGATGATCATCAACGGTTCAATAACATCGTACAATGAATTCTGATTATAGTCTTTAACAATGCCTACTACCTTTCGCTCTACCTCGGTGTTGTTGGGACCATTAAAAATAAACCGCTTGCCCAACGGCTCTTTCCATGCCATGCGTTTTACCATGGCTTCATTTACCAGTACAGCATACGTTGTATCAGAAGGTATATCGCGCGAAAAATCACGTCCCTGTACAATGGTCATGCCCATTGTTTTCACAAAGTCATAGTCAGCATTGTACAGATCTATACCGCGCTCGGATAATTTACCATCGTTGTCTTCTACCTTCAACAGGTTTTTACTGATGCCCTGCCCCGGTGATGAGTTGGCTGTACCGGCAGACGCAACGCCTTTTGTCTGGCGCATACGTTCGGCCAACACATCAGACTTTCTTATCTGCTCATCGCTGGAGAGGGGTATACGCACCACGCGCTCTTTGGTAAAACCGAGGTCCTTATTACGCATATACTGCAATTGATCATATACAACCAGTGTACTGATGAGCATAAAAATAGAAATGGAGAACTGTGTTACGACCAGTGATTTCCGGAAGAATGCATTACCACCCTTCATGGAAAGTTTACCCTTTAGCACACTTACCGGGTTAAATCCCGAAAGGTAAAAAGCAGGATAGCTTCCCCCCACGATACCTACAAATACAATTACACCGAGTAAACTAAGTATAACCGGTGTCTGCAATATATAGGAGAACGGAAGTTGCTTGTTGGCAAGATCATTGAACGATGGCAACAGCGCATATATCAATATAAGACTTGCTGCCAAAGCGATTAACGCGATCACTACCGATTCTGTAATAAACTGTGCTATTAGCTGCGCACGTTGTGAACCCATTACTTTACGAATACCGACTTCCTTCGCGCGATTGGCAGATCGGGCTGTCGCAAGGTTCATATAGTTGATGCATGCAATAACAAGCATAAATGCTGCTACCGCACCAAAGATATAGATATAGGATATATCGCCACCCGCCTCAGCCTCGTCCTGTATCTTGGAGTGAAGATGTATATCGGTTATCTTCTGTAGTTCATACTTAATGGTAATACCAAACTGAGCAAAAATAGGATCTACTTTCTCTTTGATAACTTTATCCAGGCTGGTATACATCTTATCAAGGCTATATCCTTCCGGCAATTGGATATAGGTATATACCCCGAAGCTTCCCCAGTTTCCCTGGTAGTTAGGCTGCGTGTTGCGTGAGATGAGCGCATCAAAAATGAAATGCGAGTTGAGCGGCACATCCTCCATCACAGCCGTTACCTTAAACGTTTCGTTCTGCTGATTCTGAAGAGACTGCCCTACTGCGTTGACAGTGCCGAAATATTTTATCGCAATTTTCTTTGTCAGTACAATGGAGAACGGAGCATCCAATGCTGTATTAATGTCACCATCGATGATCTTATAGCTGAACATATCAAACGTGGTGGAGTCTGCCAGGTAAAAATCACCTTCATAAAACTGCTTCTCGCCATTCTTGTAAAGGCTGCGGCCTATACCGAAGAAGCGCACTGCGTTTTTTACTTCAGGATAGTTGTCGCGTAATTCATCTGTTAAAGGTATCTGCGCTATGGCCCAGGTAAAGGCATTGTCAGGTTCTTTAATATTGGAGATAACACGGTATATATTCGGAGCATTGGTATGATAGCGATCGTAGCTGAGTTCATCCAGGATATAAAGCAGTAAAAACATACTGCAGGTTATACCAATGGTGAGCCCGAGAATATTAATGGCACTATACGTTTTATCCTTCCGGATATTACGCATGGCAATGACGAACAGATTTTTAAGCATAGCTGAAATGATTAGCAGATATATACCGGATGAAATTCAACGTTAAAAAGTTGCATGCCGGGTATTTGAATTTACCAGTCCCTCCACTCAGACGCGATCCCGTCACCGCCACCATATTTTTTAGGCTCAAGTCCCGCAGCAGACGCGATATTATCGAACAGCAAACAGAGATCTTCGCGCTCTTCGGTCTCGATAAGACACTCATCGTTTTCGCGGTTCAGCGCATTCAGCATCTCCACCGCTTCCCGAAACAATTCCACCTTCTCATTTTCCGGAGCTGTTTCTTCCAGGCTGATTAATTTATCAATGAGATTGTCCATGATAATGATAGCACGTTCGCAATTCTCATCGGTATATTGATCGAGCCCATTGTTGTAAGCCTCATGCCATTTATCAAATGGATAATCGATCTTGGCATTCTCTAGTTTATCTGCGTAAGTCATCTCAAAATTGTAAAGGGAAAGAAAATCAAAAAATTCGGTTTGATCAACTAACTCCCTTCACACATGTTCCTAAAATATAAGCCCCAACTATATATGGCGAACCATATATTTATACATCCACAGATGTTGACGGCAGAAATTCCTTCCTTCGAAGCAAAGCAGCACTGATCAGGGTTATGATGATGCCTACCGGCAAAATTTCCATAAGCGTTACTCCAAAACGAATAATGGGATTTTTATATTGTTCGGAGAAGCTCTCCATCTCCGCCCGCTGTTGTGCGATCTCGGCATCGCTCGCGCCTTCTTTTTTCATTTTATCGAGGTAACTGGCTGTATACTTCTCCATAAAATCGGAGGCAATGGTGTTGTAATAAATTTCCCAGGTGCCTGCGTACATCACAGATGCTATAAGTGTAATGAGGATTCCCATGACAACACCTCGTCCGAAAGTGATAACGCCTTTCTGATGTTGATCGCGGTAGGACTTAATACCGACAAATACCAGCGACAGTGCAATAACCATCGAGATATACCCGACAACCATCGAACTTTCATTACTCAGCGTTCCATTGTGTGTTAACGGGTAAGAGATGGTAAACATGAGGGAAACAATCGCTCCTGCGATCAATCCGTTGATGATGATTATTCTTTTCATACGTGTTTTATTTTTCATCAAATCAAAGATACCGCCTCTGAAATTCACTCACCCGAAAGGATGATTTCACCTGTAAACA
>DJFR01000203.1:25649-29905 GCA_002432545.1 Flammeovirgaceae bacterium UBA5867
GTTTGCGATAGTGCCTGTTCATTAAATTCAAACACTGGATTGGGTGCAGGTGCATGGACTGTAATTACTTTTTTACGGGTGAGCTTCAGTCCAAGCCATATCCCTACCGTTGTAAAAAGTACAGACACCAGCCCGAGGTAAAACTCCAGCGAAAGATCGCGAATTATATACCTGTACTCCAGAAATTTCAGCAGGAATACCAGCACAAAAAGGGCAAGACTATACCAGAGGATGGTGCGCTTCACGCCTGCTAAAATACAGGATTACTTGTATTGTGATAAATTTATTGCAGCACGGAAAGAACTATGCAGGTTCTTCACTGTTATGCCTGAAACCTATTTTTCGTATGGGCTCTGTTTTCGGATCGAGCAACTCTTTGAGGTATTCGAATATGAGTTTTATATCGGTGTCATTCGTTACCACCTTTCTTTCCAAACGCTCGACTTTCAAAAGAATATCTTTATGACTCAGCAATGCTTCACGAAGCTTTACAAATATTTCGATGATGCGAATGCTCATAACAAGTGCCCGCTCACTTTTAAGAACATTGGAAAGCATGAGTACACCGTGTTCGGTAAAGGCGTAAGGCAGAGAGCCTCCCAGGTACTTTTTAGACGGTATCGCATTTTGCGATACCATAAGTTCGACTTCAGCATCCGTTAACTGAAACATGAAATTATCCGGAAACCTGTTGATGTTTCGCTTCACCTGTTCGCGTAATCGTATCGGTTTTACACCGTATAGCTCGGCCAGATCTCTGTCGAACATAACTTTTTGACCGCGGATAATTACTATTTTATCAATCAGCACCTGATCCGGTACGGCCGCATTTACTTTTATCATAACACACAATATTTACTCCTTCTCCAATCTGAGGTGCCAAAATGACACCTCAAACTTTCAAACCTCTCTACCTAGCACCTTTATATATAACACAACTATATAAGCAGATTTCTGCTAAATATTAAGGTATCGCAAAATGCGATACCTTAATATACTATCCGGCCCAACCATCGCGATCGAGGCTACGGTATTGAATGGCTTCTGCGAGATGTTCAACTTTGATATCTTCGGAGGCAGAAAGGTCGGCAACCGTCCGCGATACTTTCAATATCCGATCGTATGCGCGTGCTGAAAGACCTAATCGTTCCATCGCTGTTTTCAATAATGTTTTTCCGGCTTCTCCTACAGCACACACATCTTTTACCATGTTAGAAGGCATCATGGCGTTACAATATATACTCTGCTGATCTTTGAAACGATTAGCTTGTATAGTTCTTGCCTGCACTACACGTTCGCGTATCTGTTCGCTGTTCTCGGTCTTTCGGTTGGCTGTCATTTCATCAAAACTTACCGGCACAACTTCAACGTGCAGATCGATGCGATCTAACAACGGACCACTGATCTTGCTCATATAGCGATGCACAACACCGGGGCCGCATACACATTCTTTTTCCGGGTGATTAAAGTACCCGCACGGACAAGGATTCATACTCGCGACAAGCATAAAATTAGCAGGGTAATCGATCGATACTTTTGCGCGCGATATAGTTACTCTGCGCTCTTCCATCGGTTGGCGCATCACTTCCAATACAGTTCTCTTGAACTCCGGAAGTTCATCAAGAAAAAGTACACCGTTGTTTGACAATGAGATTTCTCCCGGCTGAGGATTTCCCCCGCCTCCAACTAAAGCGACATCCGAAATTGTATGGTGCGGACTTCGAAAAGGTCGTGTAGTCATCAACGATGCATCACGACCAAGTCTGCCGGCAACGGAATGTATCTTCGTTGTCTCCAATGCTTCGTTTAGTGTGAGTGGCGGAAGTATAGTTGGTAACCGTTTTGCCAACATTGTTTTACCGGCACCAGGCGGGCCAATCATAATTACATTATGTCCTCCGGCCGCTGCAATCTCCAAGGCACGCTTTATATTCTCTTGTCCCTGTACATCTTTAAAATCTGTATCGTAATGATTCAGTTTCGTTGCAAACACTTCACGCGTATCGACACGCACGGGCTCGATGGAAATTTTTCCTTCCAGGAAATCAACAGCTTCCTTGATTGTAGTTACCGGCAGTATATCCAGATCATTTACAATAGCTGCTTCGCGTGCATTGTCTGCAGGAAGTATAAAGCCTTTGAATTTTTCTTTTCGCGCTTGAATGGCAATGGGAAGTACACCTTTGATGGGACGAAGTTTTCCATCGAGGGCAACCTCACCCATAATTATATACTCTCCAAGACGATCGGTAGTGATCTGAGCGGATGCTTTCAAAATACACAACGCGATAGGCAAGTCGTATGCAGAGCCTTCTTTACGAATATCGGCCGGAGCCAGGTTGACAACGGTTTTATTACGCGGCATAAAATAGCTCGCGGCTTTCAATGCTGACTCTACCCGATGCTGACTTTCCTTGACCGCATTATCGGGTAAACCACTCATGAAGAAACGTGTACCTTGTCCAACACTCACCTCGATCATAATGGTGCGTGCATCTACACCATGTACGGCACCGCCAAAAGTTTTAGCAACCATGGCGGAAAGAGTTGAGTACGATTAATGTTGAGAAGGAGTCTGCTGAGATTTGCGTGCGTTCTCCTGGAGATCGAAAAGTTTTGCTTTGAGCATGTTGAGCTCGTGTGTGAGGGCGTCTTTTTCTTTTTTCGAATCGCGATTGATAATCCATGACCAAATAACGTCTGCTGATAAAAGAGTTAATCCAAAAAGTGTAATCCATTTAAACGTGGGAACCCAGCTTACCATACTAAAAAGAAGGTTGGTATCATTATCCAAAGCAACCGTGAAGATGAAAGCTCCTAGATGAAAGGCTGCAAATACAATGTAAAAGATAATTCTGTTCTTACTCATGTGAGTCCCGTTAAATCGTACCGTATTGTAATACGGTAATCTTACTAAAGGTAAATGAAAATTCTGAAATACTTATCTATACCCGCTGTATATCTTTCAGCTTCCGGTATAGACCGTTGCGCTGGATCAGTTCGTCATGACTACCGCGTTCTGCTATATGGCCTTTCTGGATAACAAGTATCTCATCAGCATGCTGAATAGTACTTAACCGGTGTGCAATAACAATGGAGGTACGGTTCATCATCAGGTTGTTCAATGCATCCTGCACCAGTCGTTCAGATTCTGAATCGAGTGCGGATGTTGCTTCATCGAGAATAAGTATAGGGGGATTCTTCAATACCGCACGCGCAATACTTAAACGCTGACGCTGCCCTCCGGAGAGTTTGGAACCACGCTCACCTATAAATGTCTGATACCCGTTCTCCTGCTGCATAATAAAATCATGAGCGTTCGCCACCCGCGCTGCATGGATAACATCTTCTTCTTTTACATTCTCCATGCCGAAGGCAATGTTGTTGAAAATGGTATCATTGAAGAGTATAGATTCCTGGGTTACTACTCCCATTTGTTTACGCAACGAATCGATCTCATAATCTTTCAGCGATATACCATCGAGCAATACTTCTCCGTTTGTTGGATCATAAAATCGTGGAATGAGATCCGCCAGTGTAGATTTACCTCCACCGGACGGCCCAACCAACGCAATGGTTTTTCCCTTTTCAATGGTGAGATTGAGGTTAGAAAGTACCGGTTCAGTCTCGTACGCAAAGCTCACATTCTTAAACTCAATCTTCGTTTTGAATTCGTCAAGATGTATAGCGTCCGGTTTGCTCTGAATAGCCGACTCTGTATCTATAGTTGAAAATATACGATTGGCGGAAGCTATACCTTTTTGAAGCGAAGTGATACCATTCGAGAAGTTCTTGGCGGGCTGAATCATCGATGCATAAAATGTAAGGAAGAGTATAAATGCTGAAGGCTCCAGTTCACCTGTACCCGACAATACCCATTGCCCGCCATAGTAAAGTATAAATGCGACCACTACTACACCCAGAAATTCAGAGAGCGGAGAAGCTAATTCATTCTTTCTTGAAATGGAGAGATTTACCTTTCTATGAAACGTAGTTTCTTTCTCAATCTTCTTCAATATAAAGTTACGCGCATTGAATGCATTGATGACGCGCATACCACTAAATGACTCATCCAGTATATTAACGATGCGCCCCATCGTTTCCTGACTTTGCACGGCTCTTTTCTTCAGCCGTTTAATAATAATGGATATAACTCCACCCATGAGCGGAAGAACGATAAGCGTAAAAAACGTAAGCTCTGGCGATATCCTGAAAAGAACGCCTATATATATAATCAGTGTGATTGGTTCTTTGAT
>DJFR01000203.1:29987-31135 GCA_002432545.1 Flammeovirgaceae bacterium UBA5867
ACCACATCGGCCTTTACGCGCGATGCTACCATGCGCTCCATATACCGGAACAGGTTCGACAGAAAAACGAATCCTACTATGAAAATACATACATACATTAATGTTGTCTGTAATCCCTGGGCCTTCAGTGTATCCGAGAAATAGTACATTAAAACATCTTTACCATACTCTACCGAAAGTGAGAATTCGGGCAGTTTTGTTACTGTATTATTCAATTTCTGAATAAACAGAATATCAAGCATCGGCTGCAAAAGTCCCAGGTAAACCGCGCTAAAGCCGGAAGCCAATACCGCATACAGCAAAAACTTAGCAAGCTGCGAACGTATACCCGGTGCGTATTGAAGTATGCGAAAGAATATTTTCATTTTCTGATTGTAATGTAAATATGAAGCATAATAATCATCATCATATTGATGACGCTTTTATACTGCAAATATTGTTTTCTAAAATTCGTACAGTCGCTGGGCTATATTCCAGCGCAATGCAAGTGACGTGATCGATGTGTTGTTGTTATAAAAATTAAGTACGCTCTCGCTCTTCCGAACTACCACATTAACATCTACAAATAGATTATGCTTCAGGTGCCATGAAGCGGTAAAGCTTCCGTATACTATATCATTCTTGAAGCCTTGTCCTATTTTATTGCCGTAGGTAGATTCCCGTTGTGTATTCGGCTTCAGCAGATCGCTTCCCCAATCGTATTTGGGATTCTGTGCTGTAGAGGCTCCCCAATTATAGTCGGTCGAATCACGACCTATACGGGTAACAAATAATTTAGCCGTAACATTGAGGCGCGGCAGTGGCTGATACCGGATCATACCGATAGCCTCGTTGAAGTTTGCACCGAGCGGGTGAGCAAGCGGTTGCTGGTAGCTGGTATAATTTGAGTATTGCGTATTATGCGAGTAGGTATACGGTCGTGCCAGGTTTATCTCTCCCTGCAAATCGAGGTTCGGCACACCAAATGCATCTATATATTTACCACCCAATTGTATAGCAAACTTGTTGGCCCACCAGCCATCACCGGCTTTTATTTCATTCAACACAAACTCATCCATTACAAATTGTCCGTAGAAAGAAAGCTTGCGTAAAGCATTCCACTTAAAATCAAGACCCAGCAATACATTATCGCTGCTGCCATTTTGTTG
>DJFR01000203.1:31165-35434 GCA_002432545.1 Flammeovirgaceae bacterium UBA5867
TGGAACGTAACAAATTTATCAGGATAACCACTTTGCATGGAGCGATTGCCTCCCAGGCTTGCATCAACATCAGCAGTCATCTCGCTAATGGAGTATACATAGTTGAGCTTCCACACTTTTATATTGGCTTTGAAAAATGAAGCCGGGGGTGCATAGTCAGAGTATATAAGCGAACGCATGCCGTTGCCTATAAAAAAACGATCGTACCCTGCCTGCAGATTTATACTCTTGGTTGCATCTACCGTGATATACCCGCGTGCCTGCAGAAAGTCTACACCTTTACCATCTTTAAATTCTTTCCAGAAACCTTCGTGTGGTATAACCGGATTCAACGACATCTGATCCCACACGTATGATGGCATTATCATCTGATTATCGGTAAGGTATGTATAGAAGCCTACTTTGCGATCTACCATACCGCGTACTTCTACACCACGCGTATTAATAAAGAGGCGATCATCTCTTCGTGAATCGTTACCAATGCCGAGGTATAGAACCGGGTTTACATGCAGATCGAATTCCGGAACATCTACATGAAAGAAGTCTGATTTCTTTTTGTAAAAACTTTTCAGAATTGGGCGCTTGCTATCGCTGGTCTCGGCACGCGACCATTCCCAGCTATCGTTTCGCAGATAATCATAATTGAACTTATCAGCACGCGACTGAAAGCCTTCCAGCGCATTTACCGAATCAACAAAAGCAATTATAGCCGAGCGCTTATAGGGTTTTACGGACGTGAAAAAGTGAGGAAGTATCTTTCCTGTTTTTACTTCGTAACGATCGATCCAATGATAGTAATCTTCGTTGAGGGGAGCATACGGGCTTTGTGCCTGTGCAACGCTCGCGGCAATAAAAGACAGCAGTATCAGTAAAGTTAATCGCATAGCTATTAAAAAAGTTGTGCAAGATAACGCTATCGTTTGATAGCCGTACCCCTAAGCATGATTATATCGATATATGCTTTAATTGAAATGACTTAAAATGCTGAGATTAGTATTTCTGTCCACCTCAAAAACCTTGATTTGAATGCAGGAAGAACGATTTTTGAATTTTACTACTATACATTTGTATATAAAGCTGTTGTGCTTATCTTTGCAGTCCTTTTAGAGGAATAACGCAAGAAATTGATATGAAAAAAGGCATTCATCCAGAGTACAAAGACGTGGTTTTCTGGGATACATCCAGCGATCATAAATTCCTTACCCGTTCTACACAGTCTCCGAAAGAGACTATTAAGTGGGAAGATGGTAAAGAATACCCTGTAATTAAAGTCGAAGTAAGCTCTGCTTCGCATCCTTTCTTCACTGGTAAAAAGCTGTTCGTGGATACAGCCGGACGTGTGGAGAAATTCAAAAACAAGTATCAGAAGAAAGCATAATAACTTCTTCTTTTAAATGGAGAGAGAAAAGGCCCTTGCAACACAAGGGCTTTTTTGTTGTTAGCCGTGTTTATAAAAAATATTTAAAATATCTCGAAACTGTGCCCGCACACAGCGAAACACACATTTCCAGCGTACATTCCTAATTCTATTTTTGAGGGATGAATCTTATTTTGTTTGATGACCCTGCTGTACGCACAGCACTTTTTCCGTTTACATATACCCGCCCTGTGGCCGACATCCGTGTTGGAATTCTCACGATCCGCGAAAAGTGGGAAAAATGGTTGAACACCAAAGCGTCTTTCAAGACAGAAGAATANNAGATACTATAAAAGCATTACCACCTCATTACTTTCTCACAAAAGACTCGTTGCTCATTGCGACATCTCAACCGATGAGTGATTTGAATGCTTCCAACACAATCGAGTATCAACATGCAGTAACACTGATCGATAAGCCGTGGAAGATCTTTAAAGAGAATGGGGCTCAGTTAAAAATTGACTTCAAACTTATTACTGCCGGGAGACAATCTGCCGGTATAGCAGACAAGCACACGGTGGTATACGGTGATGAGAGCGATATCTTCGTAGAAGAAGGAGTATATATTCGTGCTGCTATACTTAATGCAGAATCCGGTCCGATCTACCTGGGCAAAAACAGTATCATTCAGGAGGGGGCTATTATTCGCGGGTCGTTCGCGATGTGTGAGGGTGCTCATATTAATATGGGTGCTAAAATACGAGGCGATGTAACGGTAGGCCCTTTCTCAAAAGTAGGTGGTGAAGTGAGCACCTCCGTAATTTTCGGTTACAGTAATAAAGCCCATGATGGTTTTCTCGGCTGTTCCGTGTTAGGCGAATGGTGCAACCTCGGAGCCGACACGAATACTTCGAATCTCAAAAACAATTACGATTCTGTAAAACTTTGGAGCCACGGCTCTGAAAGTTTTGAAAATACAGGTTTGCAGTTTTGCGGTCTCATGATGGGCGATCACAGCAAGTGCAGCATCAACACTATGTTTAACACAGGCACCGTTGTAGATGTAGCCGCGAATGTTTTTGGTCACGGCTTCCCTCCTAACTACGTTCCATCTTTTGCATGGGGGGGCGCATCGGGTTTTGATACGTATCAGTTACCGAAAGCACTGGAAACTGCAAGTCGTGTGACGGGCCGAAGAAATGTTATCTTTTCGGATATGGATAAAGAGATTCTCTCCCATATCTTTGAGACCTCCGCGCGGAGTCGCGGATGGGAAAAGAAATAACATGAAGTTTGCCGATATTCCAGGATTATCTGACGTTAAAGAACTCCTTATTGATGCTGTAAAAGCGAATCATACTGCGCACGCCCAACTTTTTGTGGGTGCCGGCGGAGCCTTAAACCTGCCGCTTGCACTCGCGTACGCCACGTATCTTCATTGCCAGAACAAAGGCGAGCATGATGCCTGCGGAACATGCGCGGCCTGCTCGAAGAATGCAAAATTCATTCACCCCGATACACACTTTGTATTTCCACTGAGTAATGTTAAGAACGACAAAGACGAAGATCGTTTCAAAGCAGAAATATTAAAAAGCTGGCGATCGTTCTTGCTGGAGCAATCATACGGAACGCTGGATGACTGGACAAACTATTATGGTGGTGAAGATAAACTTGCGTTGATATCGCGTGAAGAAAGCCGCGAGATCATCAAGACACTATCTTTGAAACCATTTGAAAGTCCGCATAAGGTTATGATTATCTGGCAACCGGAGCTTATGCACTCGGCTGCTGCCAATGGTATATTAAAGATTCTGGAGGAGCCACCGCCACAAACGTTTTTCATTCTCATTACAAATGCTGCCGATAAATTATTGCCTACGATCATTTCGCGTACGCAGATTGTAACGGTACCCCTGCTGCACGATGAGGAAGTACAATCATACCTGATCGAGAAGCACGGAGTAGAGCAACGCAAAGCTGAAAAAATAGCGCAGCTTGCTGAAGGTAATCTTAGTTTAGGCGTCAAGCTTATCGATAGTGAAGAGGATAACAACACGCAGCGCTTTATCGAGTGGATGCGTGCGTGCTTCCGTAAAAATTATGGCGTGCTGGTATCCATGGCTGATGAATATCACTCACTGGACAAACTCAACCAGCGAAGCCTGATTACCTATAGTATAAATATGATGCGTGAATCGTTGCTGAATATTTCCGGGGCGGCCGACATGAACCGTACGCGTGGAGACGAATTGAAATTTGTGCAGGACTTCAGCAAAGTATTAACACTTGATAAAGTTGAGAAATCATTTAAACTGCTGAACGATGCGGGCTACCATCTGGAACGAAACGGCAGTGCAAAGATGATATTCCTCGATCTTTCGCTTAAATTATCCAGGACACTGAATCCAAATTGATATACTTACCTTCAGCATCTGCAAAGAACTGAAGTATATATTTTAACATACGATCACAACCATGCCTTATACAAAAACAATACGCATTGGTACACGCGGCAGCAAGCTTGCCCTCTGGCAGGCCGAGTATGTGGCCAGCCTGATAAAACCTTCCGGCTATACCACCGAGATCATTCCCATTGAGACACGCGGTGATAAGATACTCGATGTATCCATCGCCAAGATCGGAAGCAAAGGTGTATTTACAGAAGAGATCGAAGCGAAACTACTGGACGGTTCGATTGATATAGCGGTGCACAGTGCAAAAGATCTTTCTTCGGATATACCGGAAGAACTGGAGCTTGTAGCGTTTACCGAGCGTGAACTGGTGAATGATGTTGTGATCAGCGACAAGAAGATCAACATCACTACCGACAAATTAAAGATCGGTACATCTTCTACGCGAAGAGTTGCTTTTCTAAAACACTTTTATCCGAATGCAGAAGCTGTTTCTATTCG
>DJFR01000203.1:35466-39129 GCA_002432545.1 Flammeovirgaceae bacterium UBA5867
TATTTCGTTCCGGCTGTAGGACAAGGAACGATCGCGATCGAGTGTCATAAGAAACTAGACTTCAAGAAAAAAGAAATTATAACGAACTGGGTTAATCATCCTTCCACGGAAGTGTGTTTACATGCTGAGCGCTCCTTCTTAAAAACATTGCATGGCGGCTGCAGCATTCCTGCATTTGGTTATGCCCATATTGATGGCGACTCGATCTCACTGAAGGCCGGTATCATTTCACTGGACGGACAACGCGTGATCAAAGTAAAACGCTCTTCTTCCTTTGAGAATGTAAAAGAGCTTGGCGAGATGGTAGCGAATGAAGTACTGAATATAGGAGGAGAACAGATCCTGAAAGAAATAAGACAACAACTGTAAACTANNTTTTCCGGCTGTGCGCAGGAAAAAGATTTTGTAGTTACAATCAAGACTCAGTATGGCGACATGGTTGCTATTCTGTATGATGAGACACCAAAGCACAAACAAAACTTCATCAAACTTGCGCGAGAACATTACTTCGATAGTTTACTTTTCCATCGCATTATCGAAGGGTTTATGATCCAGGGCGGTGACCCGGATTCAAAGAAAGCAGGTAAAGGACAAATGCTCGGTCGCGGTGGACCAGGCTATACTGTGGATGCAGAATTTAATGCGAAGTACTTTCACGAAAAGGGAGCGCTCTCTGCTGCGCGACTAGGCAACGAGCAAAATCCTTCCAAAGCTTCCAGTGGTAGCCAGTTCTATATTGTACATGGCTCTAAAGTTACCGAAGAAGAGATCAAACATGATCCTGCGAAATTCAACCAGGCTATGCAACAGTTCTTTCAGAATCCTGCCAACCAGGCTACATACGATACGATCGCCAGACTACACCAGAGTGGTGACATGAAGGCGGTACAGGATTTCATTATAAAACTGAAACCGCGTGTTGAAAAGCAAACCGGTATAAAAACCGAAAAAGAAGTTTCACCAGAAAAAATTAAAGTCTATACAACAACAGGTGGTGCCCCGCAGCTTGATGGTGAATATACTGTGTTTGGAAAAGTAATTAAAGGATTGGACGTGATTGATAAAATTGCAACACTTCCTAAAGATCAATTCGACAGACCGGTTGAAGACGTTCGAATGACGGTAACGGTAGAAGAAATATCGAAGAAGAAAATTACCAAGCTATACGGATATCAATATCCACCGAAAGCAACCACCAAAAAATAACATCACCCAAGCTCACTTTCTATACTATATCTATATATGAAGATCCTCGTTACTGGCTCAAACGGTTTACTGGGCCAAAAGCTTACAGAATTACTGGAGAATGATCCATCGGTTACGCTCATTGCTACGGCAAGAGGTAAATCCGTATTACCTATTACCAAAGGTGAATTTCACAGTCTTGACATTACCGATGGCAAAGCTGTTGATGACGTATTTGCGCGCACCAAGCCTGATGTTGTTATCAACACGGCTGCCATGACGCAGGTAGATCAATGCGAAACCGAACGCGAAGCGTGCTGGACTGCCAACGTAACGTCTGTTGAAAACCTGGTAGCAGCCTGCGCTAAATATAGTGCACATCTGGTACACGTATCTACCGATTTCATTTTTGATGGCACGCGTGGCCCGCTGGATGAAAACGAAAAACCCAACCCGGTAAATTACTACGGTGAAAGTAAACTGGCAGCCGAAGAGGTTGTAAAGAAAAGTAAAACGGGCTGGTCTATATTACGCACGGTTTTGGTATTTGGTATTACGCGCGATATGAGCCGCTCCAATATAGTACTGTGGGTAAAGAATAGTCTGGAGCAAGGCAAGAAGATACAGGTTGTAAATGATCAGTGGCGAACACCAACGCTGGCAGAAGATTTAGCACAAGGCTGTTACCTCGCTGCTAAAAAGAAAGCAACCGGCATCTACAATATATCCGGTAAAGATTTTCTTACCCCTTATGATATAGCAATTGCCACAGCTGATTATTTCAAGCTGGATAAATCGCTGGTGAACGTAACGGATTCCACCAAATTTACTCAGCCTGCGAAACGTCCACCGAGAACAGGTTTTATTATTGACAAAGCACGAACTGATCTGGGTTACGAACCTCGCTCATTTGCTGAAGGGTTAGCGGTGCTGGAGTCGCAATTGTAATTTACATACAGTTCTTATTGATATATATTCCAGTAGAGTTCTACTGGAATATTTTTTTATAGCCATATATCTTCAGACTTCCATTCGCCAACAAAACCCATATAGGCTATATTCACGGATGGATGATCTTCAAACAACTTCTTAAGACGCAACTTAAAATCAGAATTTGGATTGATTGTCTTTAATAAAAAAAGTATGCAAGAGAGTATACCATACATTTGTTGATCAGTTGCCTCCGTGACTTCTTTCAAAAAACGATTATTCTTTCTGCGAGGGATTACAGGTTTAATGGGAAGCCTTCTATTCCACAGTCTTAGATGGTGTGCACAACAATTCCTTACAAAATTCAGGCTCTGTAGCCACGATTCAAATATATTAACCGCCAAAGCATAGCTGTTAGCTATTAATTTCTTCTCTTCCGTGTCTTTCAAATTTTTATACAGCACGGCCATCTTTCGAAAAGTTATGGTTTCCATCATCATCCATGCCGGTGGTAGAGCAGGATCGCTGTATGTATTTAAATACTTTTTAATAAACACTTCGCTACTTTCATTACAGTGCTTTTTAATCTCAGTAATGAAATTATCATGAAAATCATTATTTATAAAAAGGTCCTTCATCAGATACCAATGTGCTCCGTACTTCAAACACATTGTGTTACAAATCTTAGCTCGTATAGCAATCTCGATCTGCTCTATTACTTCAATTAACAATAACCTGAATCGTTTATCAAAGCGATAGTGATTCTCTATGATTTGAAATGTTACATTCTCCTTGAAAAGATGATTTCCCTCTCTGAATTGAAAAGGATACATATAACCTGTAAGTCTATAATAACCAATTTGATCTAAAGAAATCCGCAGACTTTCTGGATCTTCAACAACTAGTCCTCTTTGCTTTAGAATTGTACAATGCTCCTCAGTGGTGCAAGCAGGTTTATCAAATTTCATACAACGGTTTTATAAAAAAAAGACCCGGCAAAGTGCGCTTGAAACAGAGGCGTGCCGGGTTTTGATAGTTCAAAGTACGCTAATTCAAGCGTTCAAAACAAGAATTACATCTGAATTTATTTTCACCCTATTTATCCCCCTTCTTCTGCTGTACAGCAAAGTAATATATAGGTATACCAATCAGGGTGATGATCAAACCGGGCCAGGTAAATTTTGGCTTGTAGATAATCAGTAGGGAGCAGAATGTTATACCCATCATGATATATATCAACGGAAGCACCGGGTATCCAAATGCTTTGTATGGTCGCGGAGCATCCGGTCTTTTCTTGCGAAGTATAAATATACCGATGATGGTGAGCATATAGAACAACACTACTACAAACGAAACCATATCCAGCAGGTCACCATATTTACCACTCAAACACCACAAACTCGCCAGTATACATTGAACCCACAGCGATTGTTGTGGCACAGCAAATTTATTGAGCTCGCCCGCCTGACGGAAGAATAAACCATCTTTCGCCATGGTATAGTATACTCTCGCTCCGGAAAGAATGAGTCCGTTATTGCAACCAAAGGT
>DJFR01000203.1:39222-66647 GCA_002432545.1 Flammeovirgaceae bacterium UBA5867
GTTCCTAAAAACAAGCTCAACCCGATGTTACGTTGCGGGTTCTTGATTTCGCCTGCTATAAATGTGACGTTGTTCCAGGCATCGCTGCTAAAGATAGAGCCTACCATGGCGGCTGCTATAGCACCTACAGCAGCAATTGTAGTATAGGTTTCTATACTGCCATCAACATTTAGTTTGTGCAGATCCCATGCGTTAGTCCAGTTCGCGGTCCATACATCGCCTTTCATCATAATCAATCCGAAAATGATAAGGCCGAACAAACTCAATAATTTGGCAACTGTAAATGTAGTCTGAATAACCTTGCCACCCTCCACACCACGTGTGTTGATATAGGTAAGCAATATTATAATAACAATGGAAAGTATCTGTGCTGGTGAAATGGTAACGAAGCCCAGGTTCAGCAAAACAATATCTTCGCTTACAGCAGGTACCAGGTATGCCGTAAATTTAGAGAAGGCCACGCCAACAGCAGCGATTGTTCCGGTTTGTATCACTGCAAAGAAACTCCATCCATACAGAAAAGCTATTAATGGATTGTAAGCTTCTTTCAGGTATACATATTGACCACCGGCTTTCGGAAACATACCGCTCAGCTCACCGTAACTCACAGCTGCGGTGATGGTCATAAACCCGGTAATTAACCACACGGCTATCAGCCAACCTGAGCCGCCTACGTTGCGCAGGATATCGGCACCCACTATAAAAATACCCGAGCCTATCATAGAGCCGGCAACGATCATGGTGGCATCCCATAAACCGAGCACAGGCTTAAATTTAGTTTCACTCATGTGTTTAGGTCGTAAAATTTTGGGAAGATAAGTATTTCAAACAAAAACGAAATACCTTTGGCAGAATCATAGAGAATCACATCATGCAACAATTGATCACAACAGTATTAGGTCGTCTTCGTATAGTCGCCTTCCTGGAGGGAATATCTTTTCTGGTGTTATTAGGAATCGCCATGCCTCTGAAATACATGGCGTCTAACCCTGAACCCGTGCGCGTTGTGGGTATGGCACACGGTGTACTTTTCATTGCCTATATCGTGCTGCTGATCCAGACCAAGTTTACTTACAACTGGACCCTTACACGCTCATTTCTTGCTTTTGTAGCTTCGCTTGTTCCATTCGGCACGTTCTACGCTGACAAGAAATTATTCAGAGAGGATTAAGTTCTTTACGTTCTACTCTTTACGATCGCCCCATGTTTCACAGAAGTTGGTGCGCGTGTTATTGTAAACATCGCGAACAGTATAATTCAGGCTGATGTCCATACCGTGCATGGTACCTACGCCTTCAATCTCGTAATCATCAACTACCTGGAACGGAATGGTAACTTTATCGCCTGACAAATACGCGTGTATCTGTAACTCGGCTCCATAAAAGTTATCGAGATATAGTACATTTCCATTCGAACCATACTTCGTAATCATCAGTGTATAGTATGTATAGTCATTGAAGGTTTCACTAAACTCTTCCATGCTATAATACCCTACCGCTTTATCGCGCTCATCGTATCGTGGTTCAACAATATTTACCTGGCACGATGCAAGTACTGTTAACAATGAAACCGCAACTAATAAACGTTTCATAACTTTAAGTGTTTATATATACACTGTATTGCAACTTTAAGGCCAATCGTTTGCGGCCTTTTATGGATGCTCTAAATCAAGGGGTTAGCGAAAGTTAAGCAGTGTGGTGTGAATTGCTCAACCACGAAAGAACTGAGCAGAGATTCAATATATTTGCGGCCATAGTATGAACGAACTTCGAATCATTTTTATGGGTACACCTGAATTTGCGGTGCCCAGTCTTCAAATTCTACTGGAGAATAAAATCAATGTTGTAGCAGTTGTTACTGCTCCCGATAAACCACAAGGTCGCGGACAAAAAATTGTTTATTCTCCTGTAAAAGAATGTGCCCTTCAATACAATGTGCCTGTTCTACAACCAACAAATTTGAAGTCGCCTGAGTTTTTGCAGGAGCTTAAAAGTTATGGAGCCAACTTACAAATTGTAGTTGCTTTCAGAATGTTACCCGAAGCTGTATGGGCTATGCCATCGCTTGGTACATTTAATCTTCACGCTTCGCTCCTGCCACAGTATCGTGGCGCTGCTCCTATTAACTGGGCTGTGATTAACGGTGAGAAAGAAACAGGCATCACTACATTTTTTCTGAAACATGAAATTGATACCGGCAGTATTATCTACCAGGAGAAAGAAACTATATCTGATGATGATACTGTAGGCACACTCTATGAACGATTGATGGCGAAGGGAGGACAACTCGTATTGAAAACGGTGCGAAGTATTGAAGCCGGCAATTATCCTTCGCTGCCTCAGCCTACCGATGTTGAAATAAAACATGCTCCTAAAATTTTCAAGGAAACTTGCCAGATCGATTGGAACAAAACCAGCGAGCAGATACGGAACTTTGTACGAGGGCTTAGTCCGTACCCGGCTGCGTGGGGAATGATTAACGACAAAACATTCAAGATCTTTAAAGTATCAATCGCTGATAAGAAGCACGGTGAAACTACGGTGGGGCTACCCGACACTGACAATAAAAATTATCTTTACGTTAGAACATCCGATGGATGGATCTCGATCGATGAACTTCAACCCGAAGGAAAGCGAAGAATGAGTATCCAGGATTTCTTCCGTGGAAATAAACTATAACGACTGCTCACTGCTTATGAAAATATCACTCATTGCCGCGCACGCACAAAACAGGGTTATCGGAAAGAACAATGATCTGCCCTGGCATCTGCCCGATGACATGAAATTTTTCATGACAACAACACAGGGGCACCACTGCATTATGGGTCGGAAGAATTATGATTCGATTCCGGCCAAATTCAAACCACTGCCCAAGCGCACCAACATTGTGGTAACACGCCAGAAAGATTTTAACGCACCGGGATGTATCGTATTCAACTCGATTGATGAAGGCATTGAACTGGCGCGTAGAAATGGCGAACAGGAGCTGTTTATTATAGGTGGTGCCGAAATATACCGCTCTGCTTTACCTTCGGCAGACTTGCTATACCTTACCGAAATTCAGGCTGTAGTGGATGGCGATGTATACTTCCCGGAGTTCAGCAAAGAACAGTGGAAAGAAGTATCACGCGAGCATCATCCGGCCGATGAAAAACACCGGTATGCTTTTGACTTTGTGATCTACGAAAAGAAGTAAAGATATAGCGCGGTAAGATCAGGCGATCTCTTCGCCCGGTTTTGTTTTCCAGCGTTCGTGCATCCATACCCATTGTTCCGGGTGTTTGCGTATCTGCTGCTCAATGAAGCTTGTCAGAATCTGCGTATTATATACCATATCTGCTTCATCATCGCCTGTTACGTTAATGGATATTTCGGGGAGTATATGCATGTGCTGCTTCCAGTCTTTGCCCAGGTATATATAGGTTGGCACAACAGTAGCACCCGTCTTCATGGCCAGCACGGTTGCTCCTACCGGTGTAGCGGCAGGCATACCGAAGAAATTCACAAAGCGGCTTTTTACTTTTGTATCCTGATCAATGAGCAATGCCACCGAGCCGCCTGATTTCAAAATCTTGATCATGCGAAACGTTTCGCGTCCGCGTTCAATTGCTATAGCTCCGTGTTTGTTCCGATAGTCCCACAGCAAATCATTGAGGCGTTCATCTTTCAACGGTGTACCGATGATGTTGGGATTCAAACCGCGCAGTGCCATAGTTGTTACCTGGAGATCGAACGCTCCGAGGTGACAGGTGAGAAAAATTACACCTTTACCTTTTTGTTGAGCCGCTTCATAATTTTCATATCCATGCACAACCAGAAATTCTTCAAGGTCGGCCAGGGTGTGCACCGTACCGGATGCGCGCAGAATATCACCTGCGTTTTTACCAAGATATTCAAACGCCTGCCGTGACAACTTCTTTATTTCGGCAGCGCTTTTTTCTTTTTTGAAGGCAAGGGTTAAATGCCGCTGGGTAAGCTTACGGGTTTGAGATGCAAATACATACGCCACTTTGCCCAGGAAGCCACAAAACTTCAGCCACGCTACGCGGGGCATGAGGCGTGAAATAAAAATCAGGAATTGTACAAACCGGTAAACGAGTGTATACCGTATCTTTCTGCGTATTTTCTTTGCTCCCTGCATGTGTGGCGCGAAGATAAGCGTTAATAAGCTGATTTGTAAAACTTCGCTAAAAGCATCAATCTTTGCGTGTATGAAAACCTTGTATATAATTCGCCATGCCAAATCAAGTTGGGCCAATCCGTTGCAGGATGACTTTGACAGACCACTGAACGACCGTGGCAAGAACGATGCCCCGCGCATGGGCAAACGCCTGAAAGAAAAAGATATCCACCCAGACCGGCTTATAAGCAGTCCTGCGAAGCGCGCATTGTCTACCGCCAAACGAATTGCCAAGGTGTTGAATTATCCGAAGGAAAAGATAAAAACCGAAAAATCGCTATACCACGCGAGTGAAGATACTATACTTACTACGTTGCAGGGTTTGAAAGACAAACATAACGTAGTGATGCTCTTTGGTCACAACCCGGGACTTACCGAGTTTGTGAACTCATTTCAAAATGTAGAACTGGACATCGACAATATACCTACTTGTGGTGTGGTGGCTTTTCAGATCGATATTGATTCGTGGAAAGATGTTACGTGGGGAAAGGGTAAGATGGTGTTTTTCGATTATCCTAAAAATCAGCCCGAGTAAGTTTTATACTATAGCTATATTTTACAGAAGCCCCTCTAGTTAACGAGGGCTTTGGGTATATCCCAAATTCGTTTTTTCAGAATACCGACTTCACCGAAGCGATAACCGATCAGCATCTTGAAGGTTGTGTTGGAACTCAGCAGTTGGACTTCGTCAAATTTGGCAGAGCGGCCCTGTGCGATGAAACTGAAGCCTCCGAAAACACGATCGCCATTATACCCGAGACCTATACGCGCAGCAGCATACGCATTGAACTTAATATCATTCTTCTCCACACCATCTTCACGCATGGATGAAAGCCAGTTGTGCGCGGGGCCTAACGCCAATGTTCCGTTCAGAAAAAATCCTTTATAGATCAGGCTATAGGTATAGCCCGGTGCTATACCGAGCGTAGTAACTTTAAAAGACTTTATAGAAGACGCTGTTCCGAATTTGCTTGCATACGAATCGCCCAGAATGGCAGAATCTCCGGATGCTTTAAAGCTGCTCAACGAACCAAACAATAAAAACGAACCGGCACTGCGTAATTGCTGATCGATGAAATTATAGGTTGACCGGAATGAGAAGCGCTTGTTATCGAAGGTATAGTTTACACTGACACCGTTGTTAATGGTTTCAATATCCCTGCGATGTGGATATGGTTGATTGGCCGGTATCTTTACCGAAGGATCATCCACATAAAAGCCATCGTAGTTTTGCACGTACGCATCAATGCCCCACTTGCGGCCGATGATGTTCAATTGTAAATCGCTTGCATCCGATTCACCGTAAATGCGTCTGTTGACTTCGTCTTGTGGCAAGGCAAAAGTTACTTCTATAGCCAGCTCGAACAAGTACATACCAAGTCCTAAGCTATACGGTTTGTTTGAACGATACGATACAGAAGTCTTGCTGTCTTTCTCGCGCTGCATTTCAAACCCGAGCCTGCGTTGTTTCAACACCGGCCAGAGAAAGAAATGATTGGGAAATGTTTTGATATACTTTGATCTCACCGAGTCATACCCAGGCTCCGGAAAAGCTCCGATCGAAACATCATCCTGACCAATAGCCGGTATAGCTATAGTTATTGCTATACCGAGTATAAAAATCGCAAGCCTTGTGTATTTCATTTAGAGAATGTATTCGCTCAGGTCTTTATTTTTTACAAGGCCATCCATCCGTTCGCGCACCATATCTGCCGTAATGAGCAGTCGCGCGTTAGGTCCTATCTTGTCTGGCACATCAAATAAAAATTCATTCAGCAATCTGCTCATTACCGTGTGGAGTCTGCGTGCTCCTATATTTTCTACTTCGGCATTAATCGTAAACGCTGTGCTGGCAATTTCTTCAATCGCATCATCCGCAAAACTTATTGATACGCTTTCTGCTTCGAACAACGCTTCGTATTGTTTGGTAAGTGCGTTTCTGGGCTCTTTCAATATCTGGATGAAATCTTCTTTCGTCAGGTTATTTAACTCAACGCGAATCGGGAAACGTCCCTGCAATTCCGGAATAAGATCCGATGGTTTTGAAATATGAAATGCTCCGGCAGCTATAAACAACACGTGATCTGTTTTTATCACACCATGCTTGGTGTTCACGGTACTCCCTTCGACTATAGGAAGAAGATCGCGTTGTACACCTTCACGACTTACATCCGGACCACTACCGCCTTTCTTGGAGCCTGAAGCGATCTTGTCAATCTCATCAATGAAAATGATACCGGCATTCTCTGCACGATTGATAGCCTCCTCTTTTACTTCATCCATATCGATGAGTTTGGCGGCTTCTTCATCGAGTAAAATTCTGCGGGCTTCTGCTACGGTAACTTTTCGCTTTTTACTTTTCTTCGGCATCATACCGTTCAGCATCTCCTGCAGGTTCATCATGGATACTTCATCCATCATACCGGCACCCACCATGCCTACATTTGAACCACCACCGCCTTTAATGTTGATCTCGATCTTGCGTTCTTCCAGTTCGCCATTGCGTATCTTGTCGCGAAAGTGATTGCGTGTACGTTCGTTCAACTCTACATCGCTGGTGGGTATATCATTTGTATTTTCCGTTTGTGTGGAGAATCCGGTTGAGCGAGGTTGCTTCTCACGTAGCGGAGGGATCAATGCATCAAGTATAGCATCTTCTACGGCCTGTGCTGCTTTCTCTTTCACTTCTTCCTTCTTGCGTGCCTTTACCATATTTACCGATTGCTCCACCAGATCGCGCACCATGCTTTCCACATCGCGCCCTACATATCCTACTTCAGTAAATTTGGAAGCTTCCACTTTTACAAAAGGGGCATCAGCAAGTTTGGCAAGCCTGCGGGCGATCTCCGTTTTACCCACACCGGTTGCTCCGATCATGAGTATATTATTCGGAACAATCTCGCTCTGGATCTCCGCTTTTGTGTTCATTCTTCGCCAGCGGTTACGCAGCGCTATTGCCACATTGCGTTTTGCTTCCTTCTGCCCTATAATGTATTTATCAAGTTCCTCAACAATCTGTTTCGGTGTTAAATATTTTTCGTCCATCATAATTTTATACTCTTCTCAACACTCGATTTATATTTGATGACAATGTTAATCCATACCCGGCTTTACCGGCTACATATCCGCTTCTGCTGAATATAAATTCAAACGAACGGATGCGTGCAGAAAAGCCTAGTGATATACCGGCACCACCTCCGCCATTGTCCAGTTTCAATTCCTGATGCGTGAGGTAATTATAGCCTGCCAGTATATTTACATTGCGATGTATCAAAATTTCAGCGCCAAAGTTAATGCGCCTCAATACCTTATCCAATCCTCCGGGTTCGTCCTGTCCGCTGGCAGCATCATAGTACGTAACACTCTTTCGCGCCAGATTATATGCCGTAATGGAAAAACGCAGCGGCATATGTTCAGGCTTGAATGTAGTTCCCAACTGCACATCAAACGGGAGTTCTGAATTACTCGACTCCGAGTATTCGGAAAAAACTATTCCCATATTTTTTACCGTGAGCCCTATACGCCAGTCGTGATCAGGATGTACAAACACCCCGCCAAAATCTATAGCAGCGGCACTGGCCCGATAACCGGCAATGTTTGAGAATATCATTTTAACATTTGCCCCGAATCGGAAATTCGCCAGCTGATGACTTTTACCGATCACGATAGCCGTTTCACCGGATTTAAATGTACCGATCTCTGTTCCCGATGCATCGTACCCTTGTATGGTTCCATAGCTCAGGTGCTGTACACCGAAGAGCAGCGTGCCTATATTTTTAAACTTATGTGCGTATGATACGGTTGATTGCCCAACGTCTGCCACATAGAACTGGTAAGTAGCGGAAGCAAACCCGGCTAAAGAATCGGAGACAAGTGAAGGATTGGTGTGAAAGAAATTTACATCGCGATCTGTGAGTGAGACATTAACACCACCCAGTGCAGCGAGTCGCGAATTATTGGCAACGTTCAAAAACTCAAATGACTTTTGCCCGCCTGTTTGGGCGAACGAAACCAGAGATGAAAGAACGAGTATTGCCGGCAGTAGCTGCTTCACGAAGTAAAGTTAAACTGCAATATCGTAAAACATGCTGGCATTTTTAAACCTTCTTGTCTCATGCAAGTAAGCGCGCTATTTGCAAGAAAAAGAACACGGTTCAACATTGCATCGCGACCTGCTGGTCTGCCGATGCAATGTCCGTATGCTGAACTCGGAAGGATCAATTCTGGGCGGCTGTTTTCAGATCGGTAAAGATGAACTTCATTGGTTCCTTTACCTTCTCTTTCATCAGGGCGATCTTCAATACATCATCCACCGTATCTACATAGTGGAACGTGAGTCCTTTCAGATAATGCTTCTCGATCTCGTCAATGTCGCGTTTATTCTTGGCGCTGAGAACGAGTTCTTTTATACCACTGCGTTTCGCTGCGAGTATTTTTTCCTTGATACCTCCTACCGGCAATACTTTACCACGCAGCGTGATCTCGCCCGTCATGGCAAGCTTCGCGCGAACCTTACGTTGTGTAAAGATTGATGCGAGTGAAGTAAACATCGTTATACCTGCAGAAGGTCCGTCTTTGGGAACTGCACCTGCCGGCACGTGTATATGCAAATCGTATTGCTGGAATAGACGATGGTCGATATCCAATGTCTCTGCGTTGGACTTGAGGTATGAAAGCGCAGCCATCGCTGATTCTTTCATAACATCTCCTAATTGTCCAGATATAGTCAGTATACCTTTACCGCGACTCAAACTCGATTCAACAAAGAGTATTTCACCGCCTACCTGTGTCCATGCTAAACCTGTCACTACACCGGCTATATCATTTCCCTGGTATAGCTCTTCATCAAATATTTCAGCACCTAAAACTTTGCTAACAGTTTCTTCAGAGATCACCTTATCGAAAGGCTCTTCCATCGCTACCGACTTGGCTATATTACGAACCAGTGTACCGAGCTTGCGCTCAAGGTTACGCACACCCGACTCACGGGTATAGGCATTCACTGTTTTGATAACAGCATCTTTCGAAAACTTTACATCCGAAGTTTTCAATCCGTGTTCTTTGAGTTGCTTCGGTATAAGGTGCTTAATAGCAATCTCTACTTTCTCTTCAAGCGTATAGCCTGTTACTTCAATGATCTCCATACGATCGCGCAAGGCAGGATGTATAGTATCAAGCGAGTTAGCCGTAGCAATGAAAAGTACTTTCGACAGATCATAATCTACTTCAAGGTAATTATCACCGAAGGCATTGTTCTGCTCCGGATCCAGCACTTCGAGTAATGCTGATGATGGATCACCGCGAAAATCTGATTTTACTTTATCGATCTCATCGAGTATAAATACCGGGTTGGATGATTGAGACTTTTTGATGTTCTGCAGAATCTTACCCGGCATAGCACCAACATACGTCTTTCTGTGTCCGCGTATTTCGGCTTCATCATGCACACCACCAAGTGACATACGTACATATTTACGCTGTAATGCTTTGGCTATCGATCGGCCCAATGAAGTTTTACCAACACCCGGAGGTCCGTATAAACAAAGTATAGGTCCTTTCATGTCCTGCTTCAACTTTAGTACGGCAAGATACTCGAGTATACGCGTCTTTACTTTTTCAAGTCCGAAGTGATCGTGGTCGAGTATTTTTCGCGCGCGCTTCAGATCAAAATCATCTATCGTATAATCCTGCCATGGAAGGTCGAGCATAAACTCCACATAGTTCATCGCTACGGGATACTCTGCTGCCATCGGGTTGATGCGCAAAAGTTTATCGAGCTCGCGGTTGAAATGATCTGCGGCTTGCTTCGACCATTTTTTACCTTCTGCACGCTTGCGAAATTTCTCTACTTCTTTATCGGGTCCATCATAACCCAACTCATCCTGCAACACTTTTATCTGCTGACGCAGGAAGTAATCGCGTTGTTGCTGATCTATATCGGTATGTACTTTCTTCTGGATCTCGTGTTTGATCTCCAGCATCTGTACATCTTTCAACATATACTGTAGCAGTAGTGTGCCGCGCTCAATTATATTTTGAGTCTCCAGTATCTTTTGTTTCTCACCTACCTCGGCATTGAGGTTAGAGGAAAGAAAATGTACCAGGAACGACATGCTGGAAATATTATCCAGTGCCACCTGCGCCTCCTGCGGCAGTTCAGGATTAAGCTTTAGTATTTTTGATGCTGCATCTTTTAACGACTGCACCAATGCTTTTGCTTCTTTGCCGTTAACATTCAATGCAGGTTCCGGCTGCAATAAAATTTTAGCCGTAAGAAACGGTTCCTCCTGTATAAATTCACGAATGGAAAAACGATTTTTACCCTGAATGATAATGGTTGTATTGCCATCAGGCAGCACCAGCATCTTGATGATCTTGGCTACTGTACCGGTGCGGTATAATTCTTCTATAGTGGGTTCTTCTGCCTGCGAATTTTTTTGAGCAACTACACCAATGATTCGATTTCCCTGATAAGCTTTTTTAACAAGCTTGATAGATTTTTGTCTTCCTACCGTTATAGGAATAACAACTCCCGGAAAGAGTACTGTATTTTTTATAGGAAGAATGGAAAGTTCTTCCGGTAAATCTTCCGGCTTCAGATCAGATTCCTGTTCGGGATTAATCAGTTGTATAAGATCATCTGAATCTTCCTGAACGAGTTGTATAGGTAATGATTTGAACATGCTTTCGTTTATAAGGTGCCAAACTGACACGCGTTTCGTATCAGCGATGGTTGTATACCAGGTTCGCCTAAAGGACAATAGTAATGCCAAGAGAGTTGTAAAAGAAGTAAAATTGTATCAACTTTATCCATCTGGCGTGAATTTTTTACCAAACAAAGGTTCTGTGAAAACCTACTTTTTGATCTTATTAACAGCCTTTTGGTTGTTGGTTCACGTTTCGTCCCTGGCACAAAAGCCTAAACAGAAATTCAAAAAGGGAGGAATCGTACAACTAAATGATAGCCTGACAAGCTACAGCCAATCTGACATTTTCGATTTTCCGAATCTCAANNGCAACCGGTGATTACGAACAGGAATATACCGAGTTAAAAGCGTATGTAAAGAATTTTGGTGTCGATAATTTTTCGCACGATATAAAATTACTCTGGGACTTTGCCAAGCTGTCGGAAAAACAGGGCCCTCCCGGTGAAGCGGTGCTGCTATATAAGTTAGTGTTGAAACACTACAAGCAAAGCATTGACGAAAAGCAAGTGCAACGCGAGTATGATACGCTTACGCGGAATGAGAAGGATCTATATGTACCGCTGCAGCAATACTACGAACTGGTAGCCTTCCGAAAAGAGATCGATACCCTTCGTCCACCACAAGGTGTATTGCTAAACATGGGCTATGGCGTAAACTCGGAGAAAGAAGATTACGGCCCAACGATCGGTAACATTGATAATGTATTACTGTTTACATCGAAGCGCAATTCAAAAATTGATCCGCTCAAAAAAACCTATAACGAAGATCTGTTCTATACTATAAAACAGGATACCGTATGGGGCTTTGCAGAAGAATTCAAGACGATCAATACGCGCTATAACGAAGGCTCGGCAAGCCTGAGTAAAGATGGCAAGCATTTATACTTTGCCCGATGTAACTCACCTGACTCGTATGGGAACTGTGATATATTTGTTTCGGATCTGAAGGGTGACAGCACCTGGGGAACACCTCGCAACCTCGGACCGAACATCAACACGGCTTCATGGGATTCTCAACCTTCTTTATCGCACTCGGGTGATACGCTATATTTCTCTTCCGACCGCATCGGAGGTTTTGGTTTTTCAGATATATACTTCGCTGTTAAGGATGCTAAAGGAAACTGGCAGAAAGCTCAAAATATAGGCCCGATCATTAATACACGTGCTTTTGAAGTAAGTCCGTTTTATCATAGAAAATTTAAGGCACTATATTTCAGCTCGAACGGACAACCACTGAACTTTGGTGACTTCGATATTTACAAATCGTATAGCCAGGGTAAAAATTGGGGTGAGCCTAAAAATATAGGTCCGCTGGTAAATGGCCCGGGCAGTGAATATTACTTCACCATTGATTCAGAATCCAATCGTTTATACTATGCCCGTTCGGCTGCCGATGATCTGAACAATCTTGATCTTTACTCTTTCCCCGTACCCATGGAAGCTCAGCCCGAAGCCATTGTACGGTTGAAAGGAACGCTGATAAATTCAGAAACCAAGAAACCGTTCAGAGGTATAGTTTCGGTTATTGATTTGGACAAAGGTGTTGAAGTAGCTCCAAAGTTTTTACGTGAAGATGGCTCGTTTGATTTTCGTTTGATCAACAAGCGTAATTACCTGCTCATTATACAAGGTGATGATTTTTTCCGCATTGAACAGATCTTCTATATGGAAGGCGATCGCGAAATGAACCTCGAGACCGAGCCGATTGAAAGCAGAATGGCTTTTAAATCGCTCGAGTTCGAAAATGGTAAAGCCGATATACTTCCTACCATGCACGATGACCTGAACAAGATTGCCAACTTCCTGATCGATCATCCTAAATTATCGATCAGTATATCCGGTCATACAGATTCGCAAGGCAACGAAATGTCGAACCTGAAACTTTCGCAGGCGCGTGCCGATGCTATTAAAGCTTATCTGATTTATCAGTACAAGATCAACACTAAACGAATTGAAGCTCACGGATACGGAAGTTCAAAACCAATTGTGGAGGAGAAGACAGACGAAGACCGCGGACTGAACAGACGCGTTGAGTTTGAAATACGAAAGACGGAAGAGTAAGCAAGTCGCTATATATATATATATAGTAGTGTATAAAAAGAAAGGTCGCTCTGTAACGAGCGACCTTTCTTTTTTATGTGATGATCTGAATGCTATATCAGAACAACTTGATAATATCATTTGCAAAGATGAACACCATCAGCGCCAGCAGGAATACCATACCTACTTTTTGTGCTGCTTCCAGGAATTTATCAGAAGGTTTTCTGCGTGATATAATTTCGTATGAAAGGAACATTACGTGGCCACCATCCAGTGCCGGTATAGGAAGCAGGTTCATAAACGCAAGCACCAATGAAAGAACACCGGTAAGTGACCAGAAGCGCTCCCACTGCCACTCAACACCATACGCCTGCATGATACCGATAGGACCGGATAATGATTCCTTAGGAGATAACACACCGGTGATTACTTTACCGAATGCACGGATCTGTGTATTCAATGTCTGGAATGCGCGCTCGGTACCCAGTGGTATAGATTCCAGAAATCCATATTCAATAGTTACTTCTGCTTTCTTCAGGTAATCTTCAGTTACCATCGGTGCAAAACCGATTGCTGTTCTTCCTTTGAAGTTCTCTTTGAAAGAAATCTCTTTACCATCGCGTATAACAGTAAATGATATAGAGTCGTGTTTAACTGCTTCTGTTTTAATATAGTTATGAACTTCGTCCATATACTTGAAGCGCACACCGTTTATTTCGGTAAACAGATCGCCTTGCTTCAATCCTACTTTATCAGCCACGGAATCTTTGGCTACTTTACCAACGATCGGAGGTATACGATACTGAATAAAATTCAGCGCACTGTCTTTCTTGTTAAACTTCTGAATCAAGTCTGCCGGTATAGCTACATCTACAAGTTTACCGTTACGCTCTACGGTATAGTATGCATTATCGGCAAGCAATGTTTGCGGACGAACGATATCATCGAAGTATTTGAAATCATGCCCATTGATCTTCACGATCTTGTCACCACTTTGTAAACCGATACGTTTACCAATTGGTCCGGCACTGATACCACCCAGGTTATTGATCTCATCTTTCAGCAAGTATGTATCACCGAAAGCGAATGTTATACCTATAAAGATGATGATACCCACAATAACGTTTACTACTATACCACCCAACATTACGATAAGTCGTTGCCATGCCGGCTTAGAGCGAAACTCCCACGGCTGCGGTGGCTGATTCATGGTGTCTGTATCCAGCGATTCATCGATCATACCGGAGATCTTCACATAACCACCGAGTGGTATAGCGCTGATCGCATATTCAGTTTCACCTTTTCTGAATGACCACAATTTTGGCGGGAAGCCAATGGAGAACTGCTCAACCCGCATTCCGAAATATTTCGCTGCTAACAAGTGCCCCATTTCATGCACCGCTACCAAAAATGACAAGCTCAACAGAAGCTGAGCCAAACTAACCATCCATTCCATTCTTTATCTTTTCGTTATCTGTTACGCGTTAATTTGTGTGTGATGTGTGATTAAGGAAATAAATCTTTTAAACAGATTTTATCATCTCAAGTGCCCTTGCCCGTGTCTCTTTGTCAGTGTTCACGTAATCTTCGTACGAAGGGTTTAGCACATAATCCATTTTTGTAAGGCATCGTTCAACAATATCCGACATTTCAAGAAATCCTATCGAATCCTTCAAAAATCCGGCCACAGCCACTTCATTGGCAGCATTTAAAACACACGGCATGTTGCCGCCTTTTGCCAATGCATCAAATGCCAGTGCAAGATTACGAAAAGTTTCTGTATCAGGCTTTTCGAACGTTAATGCCGGGTAATTACCGAAGTCAAAACGAGGAAAATCAGATTTTAATCTCTCCGGGAAAGTCATGGCAAATTGAATGGGAAGTTTCATGTCCGGCAACCCCATTTGCGCTTTGATCGATCCATCTTCAAACTGCACCATGGAATGTATAATCGACTGAGGATGCACCACAACTTCCACCTGGTCGCTGCGAAGACCAAACAACCACTTCGCTTCAATCACTTCAAGACCTTTGTTCATGAGTGTAGCAGAGTCGATCGTTACCTTCGCGCCCATGCTCCAGTTCGGATGCTTCAATGCCTGTGCTTTTGTTACAGCCATCAACTCATCTTTCTTTCTTCCTCTAAATGGTCCACCGGAAGCAGTAAGTATAATTTTCTCGATCTTATTATGAAACTCTCCTACTATACATTGGAATATTGCCGAGTGCTCAGAGTCTACAGGGTATATATTTACTCCCTTCTCGCGCGCCAGGCGTGTAATCAGATCGCCCGCTACAACCAGTGTTTCTTTATTGGCAAGTGCAATTGTTTTACCCGCTTCAATGGCTTTTATAGTGGGGCGTAATCCTGAATATCCTACCAGCGCAGTAAGCACCAGGTCGATGGTATCCATCTGCACAACATCTGCGAGTGCTTTCTCACCGGCATATACCTTCACATCTTCTTTTGCCAATGCATCTTTTACGAAAGCGTAATGATCTTCATTAACAATTACCACTGCATTAGGCTTAAACTTTATAGCCTGTTCTACAAGAAGTGCTGCATTGTTTTGTGCCGTGAGCACTTCTACTTCAAAAGCTTCCGGATGTGCCGCGATAACTTCCAATGCCTGTGTTCCGATTGAACCAGTGGAACCAAGTATCGCGATGTTCTTTTTCTTACCCAATGTTATGCTGTGATTATGAATGATTTTTCCGAAGCTACCTGATGGCATTGAAACGTGTTAGTAAGCCCTTGCGCTCCGGGTCATTATTTTTAGTGTATCGGCACGTTTGTACAAAAGTAAGCAATTAGTTTTACACTCTTCATTCTTCAGCCAGATGTCTCCTACACGGCATAGTCTTGCAGTGCATCCGCAATCTTGCGGTCGTTCGATAAACGCGGCACTTTGTTTTGTCCTCCGAGTTTTCCGAGCGACTTCATGTAATCAATAAAGGCATTGCGCTTCAGCGATGTTATAATCAACGTACGCAGAATGTTTCCCGAGATAAGATCATCGTAATAAACATTTAGCTTGCGCATCTGGTTATCAAGTTCAAGTGAAAAGGCCTGCATATCGCTCGGGGCTTTCGAAAACTCTATCAGCCATTGATGATGCGGCATACCTTCTTGCGGTGCAACGTTTGGTGCCACCGTAAATTCGATCAGCTCTGCTTCCGGGAATTTCTCCATGGTATATTTCATGGCCTTCTCCACTTCTTCGCCAATCACGTGTTCACCAAAAGCAGAAATGAAATGTTTGATCCTTCCGGAAACAACCAGCCTGTATGGACTTTTAGAAACAAACTTCACGGTATCGCCAATCGAATATCCCCATAAACCTGCATTGCTGTTGATGATGAGTGCATAGTTCTTACCGAGCTCCACTTCTTTAATACTAAGCCTGCGCGGATTGTCATTAAAGTATTCTTCTACAGGAACAAATTCATAAAAAATTCCGCTGTTGAGTTGCAATAACAAACCCGGTTCAACCTGCGAATCCTGGTATGCTATAAATCCTTCGGATGCCGGGTATGTTTCTATTGAATCTACTTTCTTGCCGATGGAATCAAACAGCTTGGCGCGATACGGTTCAAAGTTTACACCACCGTATACAAACATCGAGAAGTTCGGGAATACATCTTTAATCTTTTTACCAGTGCGGGCCTGAATGCGATCGAAGTACATCTGCGCCCACGGTGGAATACCGGAGATCAACGTCATGTTCTCTTTCAGTGTCTCATCAATAATGCGATCCAGCTTTTCTTCCCAATCATCTATACAATTGGTTTTATAGCTTGGTTTCTGATTGGTTCGCAGATATGAAGGCACATGATGATTCGCTATACCCGAGAGGCGACCTACTTTTATACCGGCCTTCTCATCCAGCTCCGGACTACCCGAAAGAAAGATAAGTCCTCCATCCAGAAACGATGCGTTGCCCGTTTCATGCACATAACTTAACACCGCATTGCGCGAGTTGTTAAAATGATAAGGAACAGAATCTTTGGTGATGGGTATATATTTAGTACCGGATGTTGTACCGGATGTTTTGGCGAGATATAGTGGTTTGCCTTTCCATAGTACATCAGCTTCTCCCTTAACAACGCGATCGAAATATGATTTCAGTAATTCATAATCGCGAATAGGCACACGTTTTTTAAAATCATCATATGTGCGGATCGATGCAAAGTCGTGATCCTTACCAAACGCAGTAGACTTACCATGTTCTACCAATGAATGCAGTATCTGCATCTGGAATTTTCCAGGTTGCATAGACCACTGCCTGGTTTGAGAGGCGATATAGGCGGCAAACGGTTTTGCCAGAAAAGAGCGGATTCCCATAAGTCACAAAACTAACAAAATCAGCCAATCGTTACTTATTCGGGATTTCCGAAAGAAGGCTATATTTACAGTGTATGGACTTATTGATCAGGCATCGTGTTTTCGAAGAAATGGATGACGCAGAGTTTTACAACCTGTGCATGCAGAATCGTGACCTGCGATTTGAGCGTACACCCGATGGAAATATAATCGTTATGTCACCAGCCAGTTCAATCTCCGGCGATCTTAATAGTGAGATCGATTACCAGTTAAGAAAATGGAATAAAGAAAACAAACTTGGTAAGTGTTTCGACTCTTCCGCAGGTTTTACGTTACCCGATAATTCTGTGCGCTCGCCTGGTGCATCTTTTATTTTTAATGAACGATGGAATGCATTATCTATCGAACAACGAAGAGGCAACGAAGAGGTTTTGCCCACATCTGTCCGGACTTTGTCATCGAATTAAAATCTGAAACAGACACGCTCCAGGCGCTTACACAAAAAATGCAGGAGTATCTCACCAATGGTAGCCGCATGGGTTGGCTATAGATCCAGTCAAAGAGCAGGTTTGATTTATATACCTGATCAAAATGTCAGGCTCGTTGAAGGGTTTGATCAATCTGTGGCAGAAGAAAGCATCTTGCCGGGCTTTGTGCTCGATCTTCGCGAATTAAAAATTGAACCCTGAAATCTAAACCTGTTTCACTTTTTTAGAGTTAAAATGAATTGGTTTCAAACTTTTCAGAAGATCGTTTCATCTCTCTGGAATGATTAATGCATGCTAAGTTTTTAATATGAAGAATACTATTAAGATAATCGTTCTTGCCTTTTTGGCGGGTTTTGGCGGATCGTATACTTTTTACCATTTGGTTGTAAAACCCGAGATCGCGAATGATCAGCGCAATGAAGCACAATTCAGTTCGGTGCGTTATGATTCGGCCGTCCCCTATATTTCATCGGGAGGTACTGCTAACAATACGGTTGCAAGCCCGGCTGTCGACTTCAGTGAGGCTGCTTCAAAGGCTACCCAGAGTGTAGTATATATCAACAGTATATCGCAAGGTGTGTCGTACTCGTACTGGGACTGGTTCTTTGGTGAAGGTGGCGGAGGAAATCGCACACAAGTGAGCAGTGGTTCGGGAGTGATCTTTACCGAAGACGGATATATTGTTACCAACAACCACGTGGTAGAGACAGCCGAGCGCATCGAAGTTAACTATAACAAACAGGTATACCCTGCCGAGCTGATCGGCACTGACCCTTCTACTGATCTGGCAGTTATCAAGATCAAAGCAAACAACCTTCCTGCTATAACTTTGGGAAGCTCGAAAACCGTACAGGTTGGCGAGTGGGTAATTGCTGTGGGTAATCCGTATTCACTTTCATCAACCGTTACGGCTGGTATAGTAAGTGCTAAAGGAAGACGCATCGGTATACTGGAAGATAAATTCCCGATCGAATCCTTTATTCAAACCGATGCTGCTATTAACCCTGGTAACTCGGGTGGTGCGCTCGTTAACAAAACCGGTGAACTGGTAGGTATAAACTCTGCTATACTTTCGCGCACGGGTTCGTATACCGGCTATGCTTTTGCTATACCAATTGATATAGCGAAGAAAGTATTCAACGACCTGGTTAAATACGGAATGTCTCAAAAAGCTTTCTTCGGTGGTAACGTGGTTGAATATGACTATGAGCACGCGAAAAAATACGACTTGCCAACCAACGTAAAGAATTACAACGGTGTGTTGCTGGAACAACTCGATCGCGAAGGTCCTGCCGTACAAGCGGGCCTTAAACTGGGTGATGTTATTACCAAGATAAACGATATATCTGTCAACAGCCAGAGTGAATTTGAAGAAGAGTTGAGCTATCACAACCCGGGTGATAAAATTACTTTTACCTACATGCGCGAAGGTAAATCCAACACAGCATCGCTTACGCTGATTAACCAGAACGGAAGTACCGAGATCATCAAGCGTAAGATATTAACAGATTCAAGTCTTGGCGCGCAACTGGAAGGCACTCGTTATGGTGTTAAGGTATTCAAGATAAAAGACAACAGTGTGCTTAAGCAGATTGGTTTACCGGAGAACTTTACCATTGTAGCGATCAACCGCCAACGTGTAAAAGAGCCGGAAGAGATCAGCGAGTTCTTCTCCAAGTATAAAGGCCGCGGGTATATATATGGCGTTAACAGCTCGAAGCAGCAAGTTGAGATTCCGTTTGTAATCCGATAAAATTTCAGCCCGCAGATAGACGCAGAATCTGCGGGCTTAACTTTTTATTCCAGCGGGCGTTTTTTAATCATCCCGCCCTTAATATCATTCACACTATTTTCCACTACAAAAGCATCCGGATCGATCTTGGCGATTTCGGTTTTCAGCTTTTGTAATTCAAGTCGCGTAATTACAGAAAAGATCACATCCTGCTCCTTCGTACGATGTCCTGTTTTGCCATAGCCACTTTTACCTTTCAGAACCGTTACTCCTCCTCCCATCCTTTCGGTAATCGCTTCTTTGATCTCCATACTTTTCTCCGAGACAATCATTACACTGGTATATTCTTCAATACCATGCACAACAAAGTCAACAGTTTTGGAAGCGATCAGATAAGTAAGTATAGCATAGAGTGCTGTCTCAACATTGATAACATACGCAGCAAAAGCAAATATAGCGATGTTAAACAGCAGAATTATATCGCCTACAGTAAGCGGAGTATTGCGACTGACATAGATTGCCAGCACCTCCGTTCCATCAATCACACTTCCTCCCCGTATTGATAAGCCTACACCACACCCCAGGAAGAACCCGCCAAAGAATGCAATCAGCAAATTATCATCGGTAATTAACGGGAACTCTACAAACGCGAGACAAAGTGCCAGTGCTGTTATAGCAATCAGTGTCTTCATGGCAAACAACTTGGATATCTGTTTATACCCGGTTATGATAAACGGTATATTGATCAACACAACGAGGTACGCCAGGTCTATATCCGTAAGTACATTTGCGAGTAATGATATACCCATGACACCGCCATCCAGAAAATCATTCGGCAATAAAAATCCCTTGAGTCCAAACGCAGCCGATAGTACACCCAGCGAAATAAAGATCGTATCCTTCACAGCACGGATAATGGTGATCTTCTTCAGCCGTAGCTCGCGTAAATGAATGAGGCGTTGCTGTGATGACATATTCCATAAGTTATAAAAAAGAAGCCGCCCTGAAAAGTCAGGACGGCCTCTGGTAACTATTTATTTTGCGTTAACTAGTTCTTACTCACACCCGGTTCGCGCTTCAGGAACTCATCGTATAGTTCGGTTTGCCTGCTCACCATCGGAATTTTCCAGCCATCAATAAATACCTGTTTGATGTTTGTCTTTGTCTCAAACGGATCGCCATCACTGATAAACAGTGTAGCATCCTTACCGGCTTCAATAGAGCCCATGCGATCTGCTACACCAAAAATTTCCGCAGGCACAATCGTAACGGCTTTCAATGCATCTTCACGACCCAGTCCGTAGCTCGCTGCAAATGCAGCATGGTATGGAAGATTGCGTACGTTGCCGCGAGCCTCTTGTGTACACAGCGCTACTTTTACTCCGGCCTTTTTCATCAAGCCTGCATTTGCATACGCTTTATCGTAACGATCGTAATCGCGCGAAGGTAATTCAAGTATAGGACCTGTAACTACAGGAATATTTGCTTTCGCGATCTCGGCCGCTACGCGCCAGCCTTCCATCACACCTACCAGTATAACTTTCTTTACTTGTCTTTCTTTTACCCACTGCAGTGCATTGAGTATATCTTTCGCGGCATCGGCCTGGATCATCAGCGCTCTTTCACCACGAATTACCGGGAGCAACGCTTCCATTTCAGGATAGTACGCCAGACCTTTTGATTTCGATGCAGAATCTATTTTGTGATACTCAAGCGCTCTGTCCCAGGCTTCGTTTAGTTTGTTCAGTTTCTTTTCGTAATCCTTCTTCAGTTCATCATCAGTTCTGCGATCGAAGAAACCTCTTCTGCCTACATCCGGGAATTGTAATACAACGCCTTCAAAGCCTGCAAACATTTGATCCGGAGTATATCCGTGAAGATCGATCAACGCAGCTGTACCTGATACCAGGCTGCCACGCGGTGCTGCTATAACCGTTGTAACACCACTGATGCGTGTAACGGGAATCAATGCTGAGTTCGGATTCACGGCAGTAATAGCATGTACCTGCGGAATGATATCACCTACTTCCTCAAAGTCGCGCGTACGCGGATCAGATGCTACTTCACTTAATCCAAGTTGTGTAAAGCTATCAATCATACCCGGGTATATCCAGAGTCCTTTACAATCTATAACCTGAGCTGCCGCTGGCACCGTTACAGATGTACCTACCGCAGTAATTTTTCCATTTGTAATAATAACGGTGCCGTTTTGAATTACTCCTTTGGTTACAGTCTCAATAGTAGCATTGGTAAGCGCAAAGGTTCCGAACACAGCTTTCGGTGATTGTGCCCATAGCCCTGACGTTGCAGCACAGAGGAGTATAACGAGTATACTAAAGCATAAATGTATTTTTCCTTTCATGATCGTGTGCCTAGTTAACATTAAAGATTGTTTCAAATTCCGAGTACGTTCCTTCCATACAGCTTTCGTGTTCATGATCGCGGTCTTCGAACGTAGCAATCTCGATCTCCTGCTTCGGATCAACATAGAGGCGCATATCATCCTGGTCTTTCTCACGATCAAATCGTACGATACCATCTACAATGGATACCATCGGTATAGTATAACTGGACAGTGGATGACTTTTAAAGATGGCTATATCTGCATCCTTACCGGTTTCTATGGAGCCAACACGATTTTCAATGCCGAGTTGCTTGGCCGGATTGATCGTAATCAGTGCCAATGCTTCATCATCGGTTAAGGCGCCATACTTCTGTGTCTTGGCAGCTTCGTGATAGAGGTGTCTCATCAGTTCACCATCATCGGAGTTGATCGATGTGGTTACTCCATTCTTCGTAAGTATAGCAGCGTTATAGGCTGTTGAATAGTACACTTCAAATTTATACGACCACCAGTCAGAGAACACCGATGCCATGGCGCCTTGTGCGGCCAGTTCGGGTGCTACCTTAAATCCTTCGTTCACGTGTTGGAATACAATTTTCTTTATACCGAAATCTTTGCACACTTTCAGCATCATATATATTTCATCGGCCCGATAACTGTGGCAATGAATGATAATGTTTCCTTTCAGAATCTCGCCCAATGTCTCAAGCCGGTAATTATATTCGGGCGGTGCACCTCGAAATCCTTTTTGTGATTTTGATTTCGTATAGGTATCCCATGCTGCAGTATACTCTCTTGCCTTGGAAAATGCTTCACGCATTACAAATTCAACACCCATACGCGTACGCGGCACGATGTTGTTACCTCCGCCATGTACACGTGTCGGGTTTTCTCCCAGCGCAAACTTGATTGTGCGGGGTGCACCTTCCATGCGCAATCCTTCCGGATCTTTTACACCATAGCGAAGCTTTATTGTTTCGCATTGCCCTCCTATAGCATTGGCAGAACCATGCATGGCATGTATCGTAGTGACACCACCGGCCAGCGCACGGTATAGCGAGATCTCTGAGGGATTGATAACATCTCCTACAAATACTTCGGCTGTTACCGGGTTGGTGGCTTCGTTAATATCATCTATACCCTGGTGCGAGTGTGCATCAATTATACCGGGCATTACAAACAAACCGGTGGCATCAATAACTTTATAACCTGCAGGTGCCGCTATATTTTTTCCAAGCTGACTGATCTTACCATCTTTCACCAGTACATCTGTATTCTGCAGCGTACCTTTTGTTATGGTCAGCACTGTTGCATTCTTGATCAGCAGATTTCCACGTTCCTGTGCCAGTGTAACCTGTACAGCCAGCATTATAATTATCAGTATCTTTTTCATTCTTGCTGGTATATCTTATAGTTTATGCTGAGGTTTTTTCTTTCCTTCTACCGGCAAGCTTTCATTCTGGCCAAAGGTAGCGTTGCCTTTAAAAGTGGTTCCTTCCACAGTGGCATCTACGGTAATTTTGAAAGCATTGCCTCCTTCTGTCATGGTAAATATAAATTTCAGCTTATTGCCATCGAGTGTGATCTCATCAAAGCTGATGGTTTGCGGAAAGCGGTTGCCTGAAATTTTACCGGTATATTTATTGCCCTCTTTCTTTATCGTAATTACCGATTCACTTTTACCTTGTGGTGTTTCGGATGTAATGTCCCATTCGCCTTCTATCGCAACCTTCGCATCCTTCTTCGGCTCCGGTGTCTCAATTTTATAGAGTACACCCTCTACAAATACATACTTCACTTTTGATTTCTCATCGAAGTATGGTTTACGGCTTATCACAAGGTTTGCAATCTTGCCGGCATCCACGGAACCTAACCGATCGCTCAATCCCAGCAGTTGTGCAGGGGTTGTTGTTAAGGCAGCGAGTGCCTGATCTTCCGTTAAACCTGCCTTTATCATTCTGCGCAGATTAGCCTGTATATCTTTTGTTTTTACAGATAATGTTGAGAACCCGAACGGTATACCTGCCTGCTGAAAGGTTAATGCCTGCCCTACATACTTTGCTGCAAATTCTGCTTTGCGTTTGTCGAGAGCTTCCTTCTCTGCATCGGTCATGGTTTTAGGAACATCCTTTTTATCATCTTTCTTCTCGTCTTTTTTCTCTTCCGGTAAATCGAGACTCAGAAATACTTTTGCTCCGGATGTTTTGATTTTGCCGGCAACATCCCACCCTTCTTTTACATCAGCCATGATGAGTGAAAAGCCTAGATCTTTTTGAAGGGTAAGAATGCGATGTATATCCCATACCTTTTCGGCTTTGAACAATACCGGTATACGTTTATCAATTACCGGGTAGAACGATTCAAGCAGTCGGCTGGAACCCGGGCGCTCAAGTCCTGCTCGGTTAGATGCATATACCGATGCATATGTTTTTTGTTGTGCTGCCTGTTTATATAGTTCACGCCACTTGGCAATAACTGCCATGGTGGTGGCCGGGTACATGCGCTCGGCCGGAGTCAGCTCGGAGTATAGTGACGATTGAGACAACAGTACCATATCATCTGCAGACTTACCTGCGAGGTCAACAATAGCACCACTTCCCGGAAGCATACCTCCGTGCGGAACAACGTGTGCCGTTGTAAATCCAAGAGCACGTAATTCCTCAATTGCTTTCTCCGTTGGATTTATATAGTTGCGTACATCAACCTGCGGTGTTATACCGGCACGATCGGCCGGAGGATTACCGGGATCTTTTACACGATCTCTGTTCTCTTCGCGTGGCTTGATAACTCCCGTGCGTGAAAGACCATCTATAAATCCGGCATATACATATAGGCTATCTGCTTTGATAACGATCGCTTCTGCAGGTATAAGTATATTTTTACCAACTGCTTTGATCAAACCGTCTTTGATAACAAGCGTACCCATATCGACCTTTCTGCCGGGAGCTTGTATAATATTCACATTGGTAAATGCGTAGGTTCGTGTAACAGGCGGGAGCTCACGTTCATCCTGTGCACGGAGCAACAGGGGCACGAATAGCAAACTTAATAGCAGATATACTCTGCCAGAAGAGCAGCAATTCTTCATGTATAATTCAGGTTTTGGTACTGCAGGCAATAAAATATGTTTTTACGGCAAGATCAAACCGTTCAAGGAAAAACGGGGGAGCCGTTAACGCAACAAGATTGGTAACAAACCACAGGCGTTGCTAACCTATACGCTTGGCTTTATAGCCTTCTTTCTGAAGTATCTGTACGACTTTATCACGAACATCTCCCTGGATAAGAATCTCTCCATCTTTAGCAGAACCACCAACACCACATTTGGTCTTGATTGTTTTCGTGAGCGTGTCCAAATCAGCAGCGCTCCCTATAAAACCGGAAACGAGTGTAACCTGCTTACCGGCACGGCCGCTTTTATCCAGTGCTACTTTAAGATTTTGTTGTTGTGGCGGAAGCGTTTCTGCTTCCTCATTCTGCTGATAGTTATATTCAAAATCAGATGATGTTGAGTACACTACGCCATCCCGCTTTTTCCAGTCGTTCTTTTTACTCATAGCTCACAAAATTAAGTATAAATTTATGATCAGCAGAATGCCGCAAACAATACTGGCGTTGAAGTAATATTCGGTGTTATGCCTCCTCAGTAAACCTGTTAATGCTGTTGCAAAAAGTACTGCGGGAAAAAGCGCTATAGCTCCGTATGCATATCCGAGGGCCACCGTGCGATCACCATTCTTGATCGACATCACCGTGCCGTATACCAGTGTCTTTTTATATTCAATGGCTTTGCCGATCTCCAACGGACCTCCTTCAAAACCATATATCCGGATTTTCTTACCAGACTCCATGATCATCACGCTGTGATCATATCCGCCTTTGCGACCGTGTACGCTATACCCGTTAACGATCTTTTCGTTTTTGGTTCTATAGGGTAATATATAGTCTGTTGCGAAGAGTATAGTTACTGCGAGTCCAGTCCAGCAAAGCCATTGTACGTATGGCAAATACGTATGCATGAGCTCGAGTATACGCTGGCGTTCACTTTTATGATATACCGGAGGACGTCTTCTGCGATAAGCCGGATCGCGATGTACAGGTTCCGCTTGTTCGCGCACTACCAACGCAGTAAAAGGCGTTTGACGCTTCAGGTCGTATTCAATTTTTTTGTGGGGATCGCTCAGCACATCATACGCCTCTGCAATTTCTTTAAACAACGCTTCAGCTTTCGGGTCAGGGTTCTTATCAGGATGATACTGAACCGCCAGCCTGCGATACGCACGTTTTATATCTGCCCCCTGGGCGGAATGATGAATGCCCAGTATTTGGTAATAATCCTTCATCGGTCTTTTATTCTAAAAACGAATTTCAATCCAGACCACACATCATCTACAGCACACACCTTCACATCTACCAACCCCGCTTCGAGTCCAACTGTACGAATTATATTTTCATCCAGATCCGTATGTACGCCTGAAGATTTTTTTGGCCACGACACCCACAGCATTCCATCTTTTTTAAGATGCTTTTTACATCGCACAAACTCCTTCTCAAAAATGCTACGCTCCTTTACAAACACATGAATAAAATCAAGTTCACCCTTTAGTGTTTGTCTGATCTCCACATGTTGCGGCAATGGTTCGAGCCACGTCCAGTAGCCCTCTGGTTGTTTTTGTGCAAACATACAAAAGCCGGGCTTTATGCCGAGCTTCTTTACGAGCGGAGTTCCGGAATAACCAGCCATCTGCCTTTATCTATTTCCCGGATAAAATACAGATAAAAATTTAAATGAGAGTTACCGGCAAAAAAAAGCCACCTGCTTCGAGGTGGCTCTCCTTAGTTAAGATGTATAACAGAATTAGTTGTTTCCGAGTTTCTCCATTTCTTTTTCGAAAGTCTCTTTGAACTTCTCGTAATCATAATCGATTTTGAGACGCTCGTCTTTCGACAGACGCTCGTTGTAAGTTGCTACCAACTCATCAGCCGAAAGCTCAATCGCAATATAGGTCTTGTAGTTACCAGTCTCGGTCTTCATCAGCTTTTCGCAAATGGTTTTAAGACCTGTAAGTTTCTGATCTACGATCTCGCGATTCAGTTGTTCAAAGCGTTCTTCCACTTGCTCTTTGTTATTCATCTCACGAGAGTTCGTGTAGTTATCGGTAACTGCTTTTACAGTAGTCTGGATACTGGCCGCCAGTTCTGCGCGTGCATTGGCAAGTGCTTTCTTTTTAGATGTTACCTGGTCCATGCTTTCACCAATAGAATTGGCGCGGAAAAATTTATTCGTAGTGAAATAATCTGAACCAGAGCAAGGAACAACAACTTCTTTCTCGCCCGATGGAGCTTTCTTCTCTTTGCTTTTGCAGCCAACCACAAATGCTCCTGCGAGCGCGAGGAATACAAAAGCAGAATAGGTAATTTTCTTCATATCATTCGAAATTTAGTGACAAGTTATAGTACGCAAATCAAATACCAAATTGTAAAGTAAATCTTTGCGATGGCATGTATTATTGAAGCACAGTATTCAATAATTCATTCATCCGCTCTTTTTCAAGGGTCTCTATGGATTTGTTATAGGCATCAATGCTGGACTTATCGTAATCAAGACCATA